>DATNPP010000651.1:0-10787 GCA_036703175.1 Oscillatoriaceae cyanobacterium | reverse complement strand
GAAGACGTGGCACAGGCCCGTGCGTACGCCATGACGGTCCAGCACCTGCTGCACCTGGCGCGTGATGTCGAGGAACTGCTCACGCTGCGTGGAGCGTATCTGCACCGTTTCGATCAGGCTCATGGCATCTCCCGGCAAACGACAAGATCCTTTCTCGCCAGATCCCGCAGGCGGCTTGCGATCCAATTCTTCACGTTATCCACCGACCGCCGTCCCGCGGCGTGATCGCGGATCGAGGCGGCGTGCCTCAATCACATGTTCCATTGACAACCAATCCCCACTTTTCCACCCCACATGTGGATAACTTGGGGATAACCAGAGGACAAGTTCCACTCTCCATGGGGGAAAACCGGTGGATAACTTCGGGAAAAATCCTCCGCGACCGCCTGAGACCTTACGAACGCCCAGTTTGATCTGGCCAATGCCTGTCTGCCGAGAAAGGCGATCACGACACGCGTTGCGCCGAAAATACGCCCGAAAATGCCCGCGCTTTGGTGACAGAAGCACCTTTCCTCCGCACCTTGACACGCTGGTGGAAAAGCGATGGGAATCCCCGGTGGAAAAGTTGTGGATAACCCAGGGGGTAACTGCGTGGACAAGCTGTGCGCGAAGGCCCGAATCGCTCTGAAAGCCGTCTAGACCGGGTTTGAGCCCATGATTACGTGAAGCAACCTTTACAATATGTCATCATCTGTAAACATTGGCTCCAGGCTTCGTTCTGGGGACCCCACCGTGCAAACCGGCACTGTGAGCCATTAAAATTGGACGGATCCCCCGGTGGATAACTCAGCGGAAAACTGGCGAATTATTCCGTGGATAACATGTGTACAAGTTAACCTTTCTCCAATCTGTGGATAACCGGTCTTTTTTACCACTGAGTTATCCACCGGTTCGATCGTTCGCCACCACTGGCGATTTCGGGTTATCCACCGTTTCCACCGCCCCTATAACTACTGATCTATAAAATCAAAAACGGATCTAACGATCTCTTCGAAGGAAAACGAATCGCTTGGGACGTGACCATGAGTCGTTCAATGCGGGCATGTGATTTGTCGACACATGGCCTGAAGGAGCCTTCTTGAGCAATCCGATCCGCCGATTTTCGAATCTTTTCAATCCCGTGCGTTGGTGGGAGCGCCTGAAATACTGGTATTTCAGGCCGCGCTTCACGACGTTGGGCGGGCGACCGACGTTGATCGGCTGGCCGGACATCAGCAACGACGGCGAGCTGCACGTGGGACGCGGTTTCACGCTGATCTCGAATTTGGCGAAATGCTCGCTGGGCATCTACGAAAACGCCTGGATCCGCATTGGCGAGAACGTCGTCATCAACAACGGCACGATTCTTTCGGCGCGGCGCGGCATAGAGATCGGCGACGGCACGGGCATCGGCTATCACTGCCTGTTTCTCGACTCGGACGGCCATCCGCTGGCGCCCGGCTTGCCCATCAACGAGGCCCCGATCCGCATCGGCAAGCACGTCTGGATCGCGAGCCGGGCCACGATCCTGGCGGGCGTCACGATCGGGGATTTTGCGGTCGTGGCCGCCGGCGCCGTGGTGACCAAGGACGTGCCGCCCTACGCCGTGGTGGGCGGCGTGCCGGCCAAGGTCATCAAGGTCCTGGACAAGGACATTCAGTGGCGCTTCCATCCGCCGGAGACGTTTCAGGCCGATCACGCACACGGTGGATAACTTATCCACAAGTCCACCGCTTGTTTTGCGCCGATCACCCTTTGTGCATAATAGCTGTAAATCGCGTTATGTATAGTTCCGCAGCGAAATTTTCTTGTGGAAAATCGGTGGATAACTAAGTGGACAAATCCGGGTCTCGGTGGAAAACCCGGTGGATAACTTGGGGATGTGATCCGTTTCACGGCCTCAACAGCCAAGCGTGAACCCTTGCCTTTCGGGCGCTGCTCGAAGATGGTAAAATGACGTGTTCATGCACTTTTAGGTCCGGTGAAAGGGTAGTCCATGCGTCTCGTTTGCTCCAAAGAGAACTTCGCCAGAGGGATTCAGGCCGTTCAGCGCGCCGTCTCGTCGCGCGGCCCTTTGCCGATTCTCACGCACATCAAGCTGGTGGCGGATGCGGGCGCTCTGAAGCTGACGGCGACCGACCTGGACGTGGGCCTCGAGGCGCGGGTGCCGGCCGACGTGCACGAGTCAGGCAGCATCGCCCTGACGGCCAAGACCTTCGCCGAGATCGTCAGCAAGCTGCCCAATTCGGACATCGAGATGAGCCTGTCCGAGCAAGAAGTGACGCTCAAGTGCCTGCGCTCGAAGTTCACGCTGCGCGGCATGCCGGCCGCCGAGTTCCCCGAGCTGCCGCAGCCGAACACCGACGCGCCGATCGCACTGCCGGCCGAGGAGTTGCTCAAGGGCATTCGCCAGACGGCTTTCGCGGCCGCCGGTGAAGACAAGGCCGTCATTTCGGGCATCTTCATCCAGCTTTCCGACGGCCAGCTCGAGCTGGTGGCGACGGACGGTTACCGCCTCTCCTGGCGCCGCACGCAGCTTCCCAACACGGCGGCGACGCTGTCGGTCATCGTGCCCAAGCGCGCGATGGACGAGCTCGCGCGCCAGCTTGGCGCGGTCAGTGGGGACGTGACGATCGCCGTGAGCAACAACCAGGCCGCGTTTCAGCTGGGCGATCGCTACATGACCAGCCGATTGGTGGACGGCACCTATCCGAACTACCGCCAGATCATTCCGACGACCTTCGTCAACGAGGCGGTGCTGGACCGCGCGAGCCTGCTGGCCGCCGTGGACCGCGTGAGCATCATGGCCTTCGATCGCGAGGCGCACATCGTCAAGCTCGAGTTCAGCGCGGAAGAGCTGCGCATCACCGCCGGCAACACCGAGCTCGGCGACTCGGTCGAGGTGTTGTCGCTCGAGTACACGGGCGAGCCGCTGACGATCTCGTTCAACGCGGACTATTTGGTCGATGCGCTCAAGAACATGGACGTCGACACGATCCGCATGAGCCTCAACACGCCGCTGAGCCCGGTGCTGCTGCGCCCCCTGGATAACGATTCCCACACCTGCCTCGTGATGCCTCTGAACCGCGTCTGACGGGATGATCCTCCACCACCTCGAGCTCCAGAACTACCGCAACTACGCCGAGCTCGCCGTCGATTTCAAGGCCCACAAGGTCATCTTTCTGGGCAACAACGCCCAGGGCAAGACCACGCTGCTCGAAGCGATCAACATGCTCGCTACGGGCAAGAGCCCCACGGCGACCAAGGATGCGGATCTCGTGCGGTGGGGGACGGACCAGGCGATCATCCGCTCGGAGGTCGAGCGCGAGCTGACCGAGATGCGGGTGGACATGCTCATTCGCACGAGCGGCCGGCGCGCGGTTCGCGTCGACGGCATTCCGCAAAAACGGCTCGCGGATCTGTTCGGCAAGGTGTTGGTGGTGCTCTTCCGCAGCGAGGATCTGCAGCTGGTCAAAGGCAGTCCCTCCGAGCGTCGGGACTACATGGACACGATGCTGGTGCAGGTCTCGAGCACCTACTACCAGCAACTGCATGACTACAATCGCGTCGTGACCCAGCGGAACAGCCTGTTGCGCGCCATTCAGGACGGCGCGGCCCGCGCGGATGTGCTGGACACGTGGAGCGATCAATTGGTGGTGCTGGCGCTCGCCGTCTGGCGCAAGCGCCTGGCGCTCGCCGAGATCTTGGCTCCCATGGTTCAAAGCTGGCATGAGCGCATCGCGGTCGGCACGGGAATCGCGAGAGAACAACTGACGCTGCGGTATCACGCCTCGGTGCCGCTAAGTGAGGTGCCGGCCGAGTGGGAAGACACCATGCGGCGTGCCCTCGCCGAGCTGCGGCCCAAAGAGATTGCCCGCGGGCAGACGCTGGTCGGGCCTCATCGGGACGACATCGAGTTGCTGATCAACGGCCGGCCGGCGAAGGTCTTCGGCTCGCAGGGGCAGCAACGGACGGTCGTGCTGGCGTTGAAGTTGGCCGAGCTGGATTACGTGCGCGAGATGGCTGGCGAGTCGCCGATTTTGTTGTTGGACGACGTGCTCGCCGAACTGGACGTGCGCCGCCAAAACGCGCTGCTGGACTCGATCGGCGACCAAGTGCAGACCTTCGTGACCTCGACGCATCTAAATGATTTCAGCGCGGCGTGGCTGGAGCAGGCGGCCATTTATCAGGTCGAAGGCGGGCAATTGACGCTCATGAAGTCCCAGCGAGACGCTTGAGGACGGACGCAAGCGCCTATCGGGTTTGCCCTGACTGTTGTATAATCCTGGTTTCGACCCACCTTAAGGATCCTTCGGATGCCAAACGTTTCGCCTGATCATATTCGAAACTTCTCGATCATCGCGCACATCGACCACGGCAAGTCCACGCTGGCGGATCGCCTGTTGGAGTACACCGGCACCGTCGCGAGCCGTGACATGGAAGCGCAGTTGCTCGACTCGATGGACATCGAGCGCGAGCGCGGCATCACGATCAAGGCCCAGGCCGTGCGCCTCGACTACAAGGCCAAGAACGGGCAGCAGTACGTGTTGAATTTGATCGACACGCCGGGCCACGTGGACTTCAACTACGAAGTCTCGCGCAGCCTCGCCGCCTGCGAAGGCGCGCTGCTGGTGGTCGACGCGACGCAGGGCGTCGAGGCCCAGACGCTCGCGAACGTGTACCTGGCGGTCGAGAGCAACCTCGAGGTCGTGCCGGTGATCAACAAGATCGACTTGCCCTCCGCCGAGCCCGAGCGCGTCAAGGAAGAGATCGCCGACGTGATTGGCCTCGATCCGGAGACGGCCGTGCTGGCCTCCGCGAAAGAGGGCATCGGCATTCAGGACATCCTAGAAGCCGTCGTGACCTACATGCCGTCGCCGAAGGGCGACGCGAACGCGCCGCTGCAGGCGCTGATCTTCGACTCGTTCTACGATTCGTACCGTGGCGTCGTGATCTTCTTCCGCGTCATGAACGGCACCGTGAAACCGGGCGACAAGATTCGCTTCATGGCCACAGGCACGGAGTACGAGATCACCGAATTGGGCGTCATGCGCCCCAAACAGGTACAGGTCGATTCGCTCTCCGTGGGCGAAGTGGGCTATCTCGCCGCCAGCATCAAGAGCATCGGCGACGCGCGCGTGGGCGACACGCTGACCCACGTCGACAAGCCCGCGGCCGAGGCGTGGCCCGGCTACAAGCAGGCCATTCCGATGGTGTTCTGCGGCCTGTATCCCACCTCGGCGGATCAGTACCCCGAGATGCGCGAGGCCCTCGAGAAGCTCACGCTCAACGATGCGAGCCTGCAGTGGGAGCCCGAGACCTCGGTCGCGTTGGGCTTCGGTTTCCGTTGCGGCTTTTTGGGATTGCTTCACATGGAGATCATTCAGGAGCGCCTCGAGCGCGAGTACAACATCTCGCTCATCACGACGGCGCCCTCGGTCGAATACAAGGTCAAGCTCACGAACGGCGAGATCGTGATCGTCGACAACCCCGTGAAGTGGCCCGATCCCGGCAAGATCGCCGAGACCGACGAGCCCTACGTCAAGCTGACGGTGATCACGCCCAGCGACTATGTCGGCACGATCATGGAGCTCACGCAGGGACGCCGCGGCGTGTTCAAGAACATGGAATACATCGACAAGACCCGCACCATGCTCACCTACGAGTTGCCGCTCTCCGAGCTGATCACGGATTACTTCGACCAGCTCAAGAGCCGCTCGCGGGGCTACGCGAGTCTGGATTACGAGCTGATCGGCTTGCGACCCTCGAAGCTGGTGAAGCTCGACATTCTGCTCGCCGGCGAGGCGGTGGACGCGCTCTCCACGATCGTGCACAAGGACAAGGCGAACACCGTGGGCCGCCAGCTCACGGAGAAGCTGCGCGAGCTGATTCCGCGCCAGATGTTCGAGGTGCCGATTCAGGCGGCCATCGGCTCGAAGGTCGTTGCGCGCGAAACCATCTCGGCCATGCGCAAGAACGTCCTCGCCAAGTGCTACGGCGGTGATATCAGCCGCAAGCGCAAGCTGTTGGAAAAGCAGAAAGAGGGTAAAAAGAGGATGAAACAGGTGGGCCGGGTCGAAGTGCCGCAGGAAGCCTTCATGGCGGTGCTGCGGATCGGCGAGGATTAACCCCCTGTTTTGGTGCCGGTGACGATCGGCGCTCGGAGAGTGGAGGAGAGGTTTGGATTTTCCTGTTCCCAATCACCCCCAAGCGGGGGAAGCGGGCGCCGCTGCGGCGACGGATGATTTTTGGGCGTTCAATCCGCAGCAACCTCCTCCCATGGCGGCCCAGAGCGACGACACGAGCCTCGATGAGCTGTTGGCGCTCTATCAGACCGCGCAGGACGCGCCGGCGCCTTTCGCGCCGATGGGCGAGCCGGATGCCTATCCGGCGTTTCCGGCTTTCGAAGCGCCTGCCGGCGATCCCGCGACGGATCAACCTTTTCCGCCTTTCGGCTCCGACGGCGACCTGAGCTTCCCGGCGTTCGGCGAGCAAGCCTTCCCCGCTTTCGGCGAGGCGGCTGCCGAGGCCCCGATCCATGCGCCCGCGGATTTCGCCGCGCCGACGCAAGACTTCGGCTTCGGAGGCGACGCCTTCCCGCCGATGGAGCAGAGCGCGCCGCCGTTCGGCCTCGATGCGCCGGCGGCCGATCACGCCGCGCCGGGCGGGTTCGATTTCAGCAACTGGGACAGCGCCGTGCCTCCGGTCGATGGCGCAGGCGCGCCCGCCTTCGAGCCGATGGCGGCTCAAGAAGAGCTGCAGGAGTTCAATCCCGACGAGTTCTCGGGCCCCGTTTTCGGGGCGATCGACGCGTCCGCTCCCGCGTTTCCGCCGATGGAAGAAGCGGCCGCTCCGGCCTTCCCGCCCATGGAGCCGGCCGAAGCGGCCGGCTTCGGCGAGCCCGCGTTCGGTGAAGCCGCCTTCCCGGCTTTCGGCGCGGAGGACGCGGGCATGGCCTTCCCTCCGATGGAAGACGCGGCGCCCGCTTTCCCGCCCGTGGAGGCGGCAGCTCAGCCCGGCTTCGGCGAGCCCGCCTTCGGCGAAGCGGCGTTCCCCGCTTTTGGCGCGGAAGAAGCCGGTCCGGTCTTTCCCCCGATGGAAGAACCGGCGATGCCTGTTTTCCAGGCCGAGCCCGCGCCCGCCTTCGAGCCGATGGCGGCTCAAGAAGAGCTGCAGGAGTTCAATCCCGACGAGTTCTCGGGCCCCGTTTTCGGGGCGATCGACGAGTCCGCTCCCGCGTTTCCGCCGATGGAAGAAGCTGCCGCACCGGCTTTCCCGCCCATGGAAGCGGCGGCTTCGCCAGGTTTCGGCGAGCCTGCGTTCGGTGAAGCCGCCTTCCCGGCTTTCGGAACCGAAGCGCCCGGCATGGTCTTTCCGCCGGTAGAGGACGCGGCGCCGGTTTTCCCGCCGCTCGAAGCCGCGGTGCCGCCTGCTGCGCCGATCATTCCGCCGATGGAAGAAGCGCCTCCGGTTTTCCCGGCCTTCGAAGAGCCCGCGCCGGTGATTCCGCCGGTTCAGGCGACGCCGCTCGCACCGCCTCCGCAGGAGCCGGTGGCGCCGCCCGTGTTCGAGCCCGTCGCGCCTCCCGTGCAACAAGCGCCCCCGCCGCCTCAACAGCCCGTCGCGCCGCCGCCCGTGCAGCAGGCGCCGACGATGCCCGAGGTGGATCCCGAGGCCACGTTGCGCCTTCGTGAGGTCGAGGTCCAATCGCAGCCCGCGCCGCAGCCGAACGTGGCGATCGCCGGCGGCGCAGACGTCACGATCCGCACCCCGGACGACCGCAAGAACGTCAACTATCAGCTCACACAGGCGATCGGCAGCCTCAACTCCGGCCTCGACGAGTTGCAGGGCAAGCTCGCGTTCCTTTATGGCGATCTGCAGCGCGCCGCCGTGCGCCGTGCGCCGGTCGAGGAGATGCAGAGCATTCTGCAGGAACTCGCGCAATCCAAGTCGCGGGTCGGCCAGGGCTCGGATCTCTATAAGCAGGCACTGCTGCTGCGCCAGGTCGCGGACGCCTACCTGCAACTGCTGCAAGAGCTTTAAATCGTTCTCTTCGCCCTCTCCCTGGTGAGGGAGAGGGACGTTGGCGACCCGTCCAGGGGAGCCAACTGGGAGAGGGCGTCTCTTCGCGGGCTGCCGGGAAAGCAATACTCTTTGTGGTCCGCCGGGAGTCCCCCTCTCCCAGCCTCAGCCCCTGAACAGGGCCTCGGCGTCCCGGCCCCGCCGGGTTCCCTCCGACTTCGTCGGCCCGTCCCCCGCCGGGGAGAGGGCGAAGGACCCTCGCTTGTCGATTTCAAGATTTTTGATGGCCGAGCCTTGCATACCCTTGGCCGATTCGTGTATATTACAGCTGTTAGCACTCACACGAGTCGAGTGCTAACAGGCAAAATCGAATGTCCCCTGTTAGAGGAGGTCAAGACACCATGGTCGCAACTGCCACCAAGATCCGCCCGCTCGGCGATCGCGTCGTCGTCAAGGTCGTGAAGGAAGAGAAGACCGCCGGCGGTCTGGTGCTTCCGGATACCGCCCAGGAGAAGCCCCAGACCGGCGAAGTCGTCGCGGTGGGCCCCGGCAAGGTTCAAGACAACGGCCAGCGCCAGCCGATGGACGTGGCCGTCGGTGAGAAGGTCCTGTTCGCCAAGTACTCGGGCACCGAAGTGAAGCTCGACGGCGAGACCTACCTGCTCCTGGCCGAGAAGGACATTCTCGGCGTGGTCAGCTAGTTCCCCGTATTCGTTCGTCCATCTTTTTGAAGAAGAGGTAATTTCAGAATGCCCAAGCAGATTCTGTTCGACGAGCAAGCTCGCCGTGCCCTGGAGCGTGGCGTCAACGCCGTGGCCGACGCCGTCAAGGTGACGCTCGGACCCAAGGGCCGCAACGTCGTGCTCGAGAAGAAGTTCGGCGCGCCGCAGATCGTGAACGACGGCGTGACGATCGCCAAGGAGATCGAGCTCGAGGATCCGATCGAGAACACCGGCGCTGCGCTGGTGAAAGAAGTCGCGACCAAGACCAACGACGTGGCCGGCGACGGCACCACGACGGCGACCGTGCTGGCCCAGGCGATGACCCGCGAAGGCCTCAAGAACGTGGCCGCCGGCGCGAACCCGATGGTGGTGCGTCACGGCATCGACAAGGCCGTTGCGCGCCTGGTCGAGGAGATCAAGAACCTCGCCAAGCCCGTCGAGAACCGCAACGCGATCGCCCAGGTGGCGACGATCTCGGCCGGCAACGACGCCTTCATCGGCAACATGATTGCCGACGCGATGGAGAAGGTCGGCAAGGACGGCGTCATCACCGTCGAGGAGTCCAAGACCATGAGCACCGAGCTCCAGGTGGTCGAGGGCATGCAGTTCGACAAGGGCTACCTCAGCGGCTACATGGTGACGGATCCCGATCGCATGGAGGCCGTCCTCGACGAGCCCCTCGTGCTGCTGACGGACCGCAAGATCACCGCCGTGGCGGACCTGATCCCCATTCTCGAGCGCGTGGCGCGCAGCCACCGTCCGCTGCTGATCATCGCGGAGGACATCGAGGGTGAGGCGCTGGCGACGCTCGTCGTCAACAAGCTGCGTGGCATCCTGACGGCCGTGGCCGTGAAGGCGCCGGGCTTCGGCGATCGCCGCAAGGCCATGCTCGAGGACATCGCGATCCTGACGGGTGGCGAGGTGATCTCGGAGGACAAGGGCCTGCGTCTGGAGAACATCTCCGAGCAGATGCTGGGCAAGGCGCGCCAGGTGCGCGTGGGCCGCGAGAAGACCACGATCGTGGCCGGCGGCGAGTCCAAGCAGCAGGTCGAGGGCCGCATCGCGCAGATCCGTCGTCAGGTCGAGGAGACCGAGTCCGAGTTCGATCGCGAGAAGCTGCAAGAGCGCCTCGCCAAGCTGGCGGGCGGCGTGGCCGTGATCCAGGTGGGTGCGGCGACCGAGACCGAGCTGAAGGATCGCAAGCTGCGCATCGAAGACGCGCTGGCTGCGACCAAGGCCGCGGTCGAGGAAGGCATCGTGGCCGGCGGCGGTACGACGCTGGTCGACTTGATCCCCTCGCTGGATCAGGTGCGCCAGGCCGTGACCGGCGACGAGCGCACGGGCGTCGAGATCGTCATGCGCGCGCTCGAAGCGCCGCTGCGCCAGATTGCCGAGAACGCCGGCGCCGAGGGCGCGGTGGTCGTCGAGGCGGTCCGCAACAAGCCGGCCGGCACGGGCTACAACGCTCTGACCGGCGAGTACGTGGACATGATTCAGGCGGGTATCGTCGATCCGGCCAAGGTGACCCGTTCGGCCGTTCAGAACGCGGCCTCGATCGCCAGCATGCTCCTCACCACCGAGGCGCTGGTCGTCGACAAGCCCGAGAAGAAGGGCGGCGCCGCGATGCCTCCCGACATGGGCATGGGCGGCATGGGCGGCATGATGTAGCGCAGCTACACGGCGCAGACGATGTAAGCTTCGGCTTATGTCGGCTGAATTCCAAGTCGAAAGCGCCTCCGGGAAACCGGAGGCGCTCTTTATTTCGGCGAGTCGCTTAAACGAGCGGACGGTGTGGAGGTTCTCGCCTAAACCGTCTTGCCTTGCTTGATGTCTTCGCGCATCTTCTCGAAGATGAACTTGATCAGCATCTCGCGGTCCGCCTCCGAGATCTTCGTGAAGGCGAAGCCGCTCGTGTAGGTGCGCTTGTTCACGCCCTGCGGGAAGGGATTCGCGCGCACCACCTTGCCGTGCACGTCGATCACCTTCTGCGGCAGCGGAATGCGCAAGCGCATGATCGCGTTGGCGATGAAGGGTTTCTCGCCCACCAACTGGCAGCCGCCGCCG
>DATNPP010000648.1:0-2475 GCA_036703175.1 Oscillatoriaceae cyanobacterium | reverse complement strand
GTGCTCGAGATGGAACGCGAGCTGGCCACGCGGCCGCGCATCAAGGGCGTGATCCGCACCTGATGCGAAACGAGGCAGGCGGCCGTGCGGCCGCCTGTCGGGTTTCGAAGGGCGCCGGCAGTTTACCGAAGCTTAGGCTCGTCTTAGCGAGAACTGAACCATGAGGGGCGGATCTGTCACGCCACTGTCACGCAGGCGACGGATATCTCTTTTGTGAGCGCTGAACCAAACCGCTCACAACTCCCTTCAACTCAACTCCCAACTCCCAACTCCCAACTCCCAACTTCAACTTCAACTCCCAACTCCAACGAGACAGGCGGCCGCAAGGCCGCCTGCCTCGTTTCGCATCAGGTGCGGATCACGCCCTTGATGCGCGGCCGCGTGGCCAGCTCGCGTTCCATCTCGAGCACGCGGCGTGTCGTCTTGAGCACCGCGTCCGGATTGACGCTGATCGCGTCGATGCCCAGCTCGATCAGAAAGGCCGCGATCTCGGGATAGTCTGATGGCGCCTGGCCGCAGATGCCCGAGTGGCGATGATTGCGCTTGCAACCGTCGACGGCCAGGCGCAGCATCGCGCGCATGCCCGGATCGCGCTCGTCGAAGTCGAAGGCCACGATCTCCGAGTCGCGATCGACCCCCAGCGTGAGCTGTGTGAGGTCGTTGGAGCCGATCGAGAAGCCGTCGAAGAACTCGGCGAATGCGTCGATCAGAATCACGTTGTTCGGAATCTCGCACATCACGTAGATCTCGAGCCCGTTCTTGCCGCGCTCCAAGCCGAGCTCGGCCATGCGCTTCACCACGCGCTCGGCTTCTTCCACGCGCCGGCAAAAAGGGATCATGAGCGTCACGTTCTGAAGCCCCATTTCCTCGCGCACGCGCTTCATGGCCCGGCACTCCAGCGCGAAGCCCTCTTCGTAGGCCGGATGCGTGTAGCGCGCCGCGCCGCGGAAGCCCAGCATGGGATTGTCCTCGTGCGGCTCGAAGGACGCGCCGCCCAGCAGGCTCGCGTACTCGTTGGTCTTGAAGTCCGACATGCGCACGATCACCGGCTTGGGATAGAAGGCCGCGGCGATCGTGCCGATGCCCTCGGCCAGGCGCTCGACGAAGTACTCGGCAGGGCTGTCGTAGTGCTGCGTGAGGCGGGCGATCGCCTCGCGCGCCTCGGCCTCGCGCACCCGCTCCGGATGCACCAGGGCCATCGGATGAATCTTGATCGACTCGGCGATCACGAACTCCATACGCGCGAGCCCCACGCCGTCGTTGGGCAGGAAGCTGTATTTGAAGGCCAGATCCGGATTGCCGATGTTCAGCTGGATTGCCGTGCGCGGCCGCGGCAAATCGGCCACGTCCAGATGCGTCACCTCGAACGGCAGGGCGCCACGGTAGACCCGGCCGACGTCGCCCTCGGCGCAATCGACCGTGATCGGCTCGCCGTCCGGAATTTTGCGGGTTGCGTCGTCGGCGCCCACCACGGCCGGAATGCCGAGCTCGCGTGCGACGATCGCCGCGTGGCAGGTGCGTCCGCCGCGATTGGTCACGATCGCCGCCGCGATCTTCATGACGGGCTCCCAGTCCGGCGTGGTGGTGTCCGCGACCAGCACCTCGCCGGGCTTGAACGCTTCGAGCTGTTTGGAATCCGAAATCACCCGCGCCTTGCCGCTCGCAATGCGCTCTCCGACGGCGTTTCCGCGCGTGAGCAGCTCGCCCTGGCCTTTGAGCGCGTACGAGTCGACGACGTTCGCTCGACGGCGCGAGACGACCGTTTCGGGGCGCGCCTGGATCATGTAGAGCTGACCGTCGAGCCCGTCCTTGGCCCACTCCATGTCCATCGGCCGTCCGTAGTGGCGCTCCACCTTGATCGCGTATTCCGCCAGCGTGAGCACCTCGGCGTCCTCCAGGCAGAAGCGCTCGCGCTCTTCGGGCGGGGTCGGCACGTTGCGGGTCGGCTTCTCGCCCTCGGCGTAGACCATTTTCAGTTCCTTGCCGCCGAGCTTACGGCGCAGCACGTGGCGGTAGCCCGCCTCGAAGGTGGGCTTGAAGACGTCGAACTCGTCCGGATCGACCGTGCCCTGCACCACGTTCTCGCCGAGGCCCCAGGCACCGGTGGTGAAAACGACGTCACGAAAGCCGCTTTCGGTATCGAGCGAGAACATCACGCCGCTCGAAGCCAGATCCGAGCGCACCATCTTCATGACGCCGACCGAGAGCGCGATCTCGAAGTGGTCGAAGCCCTGGTCGAGCCGGTAGTGGATCGCGCGATCCGTAAAGAGGCTCGCGAAGCAGCGCTGCACGGCATCGAGCAGAGCCTCCTCGCCGCGCACGTTCAGATAGCTCTCGTGCTGGCCCGCAAAGCTGGCGCTCGGGAGATCCTCGGCCGTGGCCGAGCTGCGCACCGCCACGCTCAGTGTGGGGCCGTACTCCTTCACGAGTGCGCGGTAGGCGTCGAGAATCTCGGCACGCAACGCGTCCGGCAGG
>DATNPP010000643.1:0-11860 GCA_036703175.1 Oscillatoriaceae cyanobacterium | reverse complement strand
GCTGCTTGCCCGCAGGCCTGCACCTCGGACGGCGCATGGCCGATGAGGTGCAGCAGCACGGCGACGTCGTGGACGCCCAGGCTCCACAGCGCGTTCTCGACCGCGCGCGCCTGGCCCAGATTGAGCCGCTCTTGATGCAGCGAGACGAGCTCGCCGACCCCGCCCTCGGCCAGAAAGCGCTGCAGGAAGCGAACGGCCGGCTGGTAGAGCAGCAGATGGCCCACCATCAGCACCCGCCCGCGATCGCGCGCCAGCGCGACCAGCGCTTCGGCCTCGTGGCTCGAGAGCGTCAGTGGCTTCTCCACGAAGACGTCCTTGCCCGCCTCGAGCGCCTCGCGGGCAATCGCATAGTGCGTGGGCGCCGGCGTGGCGATCGCCACGGCGGGCCAGTCGCCCGCGAGGGCCAAGCGATGATCCGAGACCATCGGGACGCCGGGGTACTGGCCTGCCAGGCTCTCGCGCAGCCGCTGATCCGGATCCGCCACGATCGCGAGCGCCTCGAGCGCCGCGAGATTGGCGACCAGATTGCGGCCCCACCGGCCGGCGCCGATCACGGCGACCCTCATAGCCGGACCACCTTCTCGCGGCCCGTCGTGACGCGGCGCGTGGCGTTGCGCGTGTCGAGCACGGCGCGGGCATGCGAGACGAGCCAGTCGTAGTCGACGCTCGAGTGGTCGGTCGCGATCAGCACCAGGTCGGTCTTGGCGAGCAGCTCGGCCGTGAGCGGCAGGCTCGCCATGTGCAGCCCGTGCGCCTCGAACTCGGGCACGAACGGATCGTGGTAGCCCACCTGCGCGCCGGTCTCGAGCATCAATCGAATCAGCTCGATCGCGGGCGATTCGCGGTAGTCGCCCAGATCGCGCTTGTAGCTCGCGCCGAGCACCAGCACCTGCGCGCAACTGGGCGCCACGCCGTGCGCGTTGAGCAAGCGCGTCGCCTTCTCGCGCACGAACTCGGGCATTTTGCGATTGATCTCGCCCGCCAGCGCGATGAAGCGCGTGTTGAAGTTGTGCTCCTTGGCCTTCCACTCCAGGTAGTGCGGATCGATCGGAATGCAATGGCCGCCGACGCCGGGGCCCGGATAGAAGGGCATGATGCCGAAGGGCTTGGTGAAGGCCGCATCCAACACCTCCCAGACGTCGAGCTCGAGGCGATCGCACAACAGCGTCAGCTCGTTCACGAGGGCGATGTTCACGGCGCGGAAGGTGTTCTCGAAGACCTTCACGAGCTCGGCCGCCTTGGCGGAAGAGACCGGCACCACGTGGGCGATCGTCTGCGCGTAGAAGTGGTGGGCGACTTCGAGCGACTCGGGCCCCACGCCGCCGACCACCTTGTTGGTGTTTTGGGTGGTGTAGCGCGCGTTGCCGGGATCGACGCGCTCGGGCGAGTGCGCCAGAAAGAAATCCTGCTCCACTTTGAGGCCGCTCTGCGTGAGAATCGGCAGCATCACCTCCTCGGTGGTGCCGGGATAGGTGGTGGACTCCAGGCTGATCAACTGGCCGGGGCGCAAATGCTCGGCGATCGCCCGCGTGACGCTCTCGACGTACTGCAAATCGGGCGTGAGGTTCTTGGAGAGCGGCGTCGGCACCGCGATGACGATCACGTCGAGTTCGGCGAGGCACGCGAAGTCGCTCACGGCGCGCAAGCGCCCTCCGGCCACCAGCTCGGCCAGTTCGGCGTCAGCGACGTCGGGAATGTAGTTGCGGCCCTGGTTGATGGCTTCGACGCGGCTTGCGCTGCGGTCGATGCCCACCACCGGGTAGCCCACCTTGGCCTTTTCCACCGCGAAGGGCAATCCGACGTAGCCGAGCCCCACCACGCCGACCACGGCGCGACGCTGGTCGAGCTTTTCGAGCAGAGCAGTCTTCGTGCCCTCGCGGGCCGTTGAGGTCAACATAGAAAATCCTCCCAAGACGAAGCAAAGAAATGGTTGCCGAGGGCATCGGTCGCTTCCTCCTCCACGGAGGGAAGCGACGCACCGGGGTCTAGCCGCCGGCCGAGGGCATATCGCCGCGTGGGCGGGCCCATTCGGCGCTCAAGGCGAGCGTCGCGGCCTTGCCGTTCGATTTGCGGGGCTTCTTCTGGTCGTAGTAACGGTTGTAGAACTTCTGGTAGTAGCCGTCCTGCTCCGGGCGCAAGCCGCTCAGGAGCGTCGCGAGGACGCTCACGCGGGCCGCGCGCAAGCTCTTGTGCGCATGCCGCAGGGCCTTGGCGGTGGCGCGGTTCACGCCGGCGACGAGCAGCACGCCTTGCAGCTTGGTCGCGAGCAGCGCCGCGTCCGTCACCGGCAGCAGCGGCGGCGTGTCGTAGAGCACCATGTCGTAGCGCGTCTCGAGCGCGTCGACGCGGCGCGCCACGGCGCTGGAATCGAGCAGTTCGGAGGGATTGACCGGCGTCGGGCCGGCGGGCAGCACCGCGAGGTACTCGCTCACGGCCTGAATCGCGTCTTGCACTCCCAGGCTGCCTTGCAGCACGTTGGAGAGCCCCTGGCCGTTGTCGAGGCCGAAGAGCCGGTGCACGTTCGGATTGCGCATGTCGGCGTCGACGACGAGCACCCGCTTGCCGGTCTGTGCGAAGGCGACCGCCAGATTGGCGACCGTGGTCGACTTGCCCTCGCCGGGAGCGACCGAGCTCACGGCCAGCGCGCGCAGCGCCTCGGCGCATTGGAAGCGCAGATTGGTGCGCAGCGAGCGGTAGGCCTCGGCCGCGGGCGTCTGGGGCGCCGCCACCATCACCAAGCGGTGCGCGGCGTTGCTGCGAATCCAAGGCACGATGCCCAGCACCGGCAGCTTGAGGGCGTCTTCGAGATCCTCGACGCTTTGAATCGTGTCGTCGAGTTGCTCTTGCAGCAGCACGAGGCCGCCCCCCAGCACCAGGCCGAGCACCAGACCGATGGCCAAATTGAGCGGCAGAATCGGCGCGACCGGCTTACCGGGCAGCCCGGCGTTCTCGATCATGCGCACGTTGCCCAGTTGCTCGGCCTGTTCGATGCAGGCCTCCTCGTAGCGCTGACGCAGCATCTCGTAGAGCTTGGAGTCGGCGTCCGCGTTGCGCGTGAGGCGCGTCAGCACGAGCTGTTGCGCGGGCAAATGGCTGAGCTTGCCGTTGAAGGTGCCGATGAGCCTGTGCAGCGCCTCGACCCGGTTGCGATCGCCCAGCGCGTCGACTTCGGCCTGCACCATCGTGCGGGTGAGGTCCTCGCGCACGGGATCCATGGGCGCCTCGACGCCGCTGTAACTCTTTCCGACCAGCGCCTCGGCCTGGCGGGCCAGCTGGCGGCGCAGCGCCTGAACGTGGGCGCGCGCCTGCTGCACTTCGGGGTTCGCCGCGCCGAGGGTCGGATCGGTGAGCGCCGGCGCGGTTTCGGCGTCGAGCAGCTGCTGGCGCAGGTGCTGGATGTCGGGATCCTGGCTGATCGCGGCGGCGGCCATCGCGTGCGCGGGGCCCATGCCGACGCGATGCTGCAAGGCGTTCAAGCGTGCCCGCGAGGCGTCGTAGGAGGCGCTGGCGTCGCGGTATTGGGCCTCGAGATCCGACAAGCTCTGCACCGAGGCCTTGGATTCCGTGTCGAGGTCGATGGCCCCGTGCGTCCGCTTGAAGTTCTGCAGCGCGGTCTCGGACTTGTTGAGTTCGTCTTTGGTCTGCTGCAGGCGTTCGGCGATGAAGCGCACGGCGCTCGAGGCCTGCACGCGGTGGGCCTCGCGGTTCGTCTCGAGGTACATCTGGGTCCAGACGCTCGCCGTCTGCTGGGCGGTGCCCGCATCGTGCGCGCGGTACGACACCTGGAGCACGTCCGTGTCTTTCATGACCGTCACGCGGCCGTGCTTGAGGAAGGCGTCCACGGTCAGCGGATTGCCCTGGCGATCGTGGAGCTTGAGCCGCGCGATCACGGCCTCGACCACCGGCGCGCTCTTGATCACTTCCGCCTGCGTCTCGAGCGGGCTGGAGGTGAGCGTCAACGCGGAGAGCTGGCTCAAGTCGCCCAGGCGATCGTTGATCGAGGCGAGCGTCTTGTCTTGATGCTCCAGCAAGAGCTTGGTGGACGACTGGTACGTGGGCGGCATCAATTGGGTGACGAGCGCGGCGCCGCCGAGGGCCAGCGCGAGCATGACCTCGGCGCTCACGCGGCGCTTCCACAGGATCTGCCAGTATCGCTTGAGTTCCATGACTTCCTCCGTTGATGGCGGCAAGGTGGTCCGGGTCGACGAGGAGCCGCCTGCACGGCGAGGCGACGAGGGCGGCGGAGTGATCCGGGGCGACCGGCCGGCGACGCGGCATCGAGGCGCTAAGCGTGCTCGACCGGTTCGTTCACTATGCGGGATCCGCGCCGGCTTCTCACTGGATAGATTGAACAAAAAAAGTTCAAGTTTATTTACATCAAGAAGGAAAATCCGAAGAAGCCCGTAGGGGCCTCAGTCTTGATTGTTCCAGGCGCGATCGTGCGGGCCTGAGAGTTGCAGCCCGGGCGAGAAGCGATTGCCGCGCAGGTCGTTGCCGAAAACCTGCGTGTAGTCGCATCCCGGCTCGGTCTTGACACCGAAGGCCTGGCGCTTGTCCTTGCGTTGGTCCGTGCAGCGGTTGAACTTCACGACGTTGTGGAGCGCAGGCCGGCCGCCGTAGGCCTGAATGTCGATCGCGTTGGCGCTGACGCGGGTGCCGCTGTCGCTGATGCGGTTCGAGGCGACCAGGTTCTGCGAGCTGCCGCGCAGAAAGATGCCGTGCAATCCGGCGCCCGTGATGACGTTGCCGATCAGCTGGTTGCTGTGCGCGCCCCAGCCCACCTCGATGCCGTAGGTGCCGCCCTCGAGCACGTTGTCGCGCACGATGTTGCCGTAGGTGCCGTCGCCCGGCGTCGCGGCGGCGGTGATCAGCATCGCGGCGTCGTCATGGGCCCGAATGTGATTGCGCGCGATCAAATTGCCCTGGCACACCAGCCCGCCCACCAGCAGCGAGTGCCCCGTGTTGCCCGCGAGCGTGTTGTCCGTGACGGCGTTGAACGCGCCCTGCACCTTGATGCCGCGCCGGCCGTTGTCGTCGCAGACGTTGAAAGTGACCGTGTTGCGCGCGCAGTCGTCGCCGATGCGGATGCCGTTGCCGTCGTCGGGATACAGGGCCCAGTTGCGGCCGAAGTTGTTGTGGCTGCAGACGTTGTGCGTGATCGTGTCGTCGTTGCACTCGCCGTTCAACGCGATGCCCGAGGCGACCCAGCGATCCGTGAGGCCGTTGTCGCAAAAGCGCCCGTCGCGAATCACGACGTGGTCCGCATGGCGCAACTGCACCCCGTCGGCGATGCCGTGCTGCACGGTGAGATGATCGAGGGTGCAGGCGCTCACGTGGTCGAGGAAAACGAGCGGCATCTGCGTTTCTTGTTGCGCGCGATTGCCGTCGATCGCGAGGCCGCTCAGCCGAATGCCGCGATCGCTGCCGCCGCCGTAGTGCGCGTTCACGATCGCCGGCGCGTCGCAGTGGGCGGACAGCCGCAGCACCGTGGCGTCGCCTTGCCCGCGCAGCGCCACGTGGCTCGGCACCGTCAACGGATGGGCGATCGCATAGGTTCTGGATTGCAGAACCACCGTGCCGCCCGAGGGCGGCAGGCTGTCGATCGCGTCCTGAATCGAGGCGAAGCGCTCGGCATGGACCACGGGGACGGGGGGCGTGCTCGGCAGCATGGGGCCTCCTTGGGACGATCATGACAAGGGGCCGAAATGCTAACATAATGTTATACAGGGTGGCTTTTGGCGAAACGGCCAAAAAGAAACGGCGTGGGTGCGAACCCACGCCGTCGACTAATCCCAGGCTAGGATTGGTTGTTGGAGACCGTCGCGGTGCCGGATTGGATCGCGGTCGCGCCGTTCTTGTTGCCGCGCAGATCGTTGCCGCTGACGACGTTGCCGCTGCCGGAATCGATCTGGACGCCCCAGGCCTGCGTCTTGGCGCTGCCGGAACGCGTGTCCCCGACGGTATTGCCCGTTACCTGGTTGCTGTTCGACGGGGTGCCGTCGTTCGCGATGTAGATGCCGTCGTGGCCGGGCCAACCGATGCTGTTGTCCTGCACCGTGTTGCCCGAGATCACGTTGTTCGAGCTGCCTCGGATCCACATGCCGTGGCCGCGGCAGTCCTTGATCGTGTTGTTCTTGAACGTGCAGGACTCCGCCCCCGCGGCGATCTCGTAGCCGTGCAGCTGGCCGTTGAGGATCGTGTTGCCGATCATGGTGTTGTTGGCCGTGGTGGCGCCAGCCGCGCCGCTGACGTAGAGCGCCACGTCCGCCGAGTGGTTGATCGTGTTGCCCTGAATCAAATTGCCGCTGCACTGCACGCCGCCCACCAGCAGGCTCTGCTGGAGGTTGTTGTCCAGGCTGTTGTTGAGGACCTTGCTGTCGCTGCCCTGCACCTTGATGCCGCGGCGGCCGTTGTGATTGGCGGTGATGTTCTCGACGGTGTTCGATTCGCAGTAGTCGCCGATGCGCACGCCGTTGCCGTCGAGCCCGTTGGCGTTGTTGTTGTCGTTATAGGTGCCGCCCGAGATGACGTTGTTGTTGCAGTAATCGTTCAGATTGATGCCGGAGACCTGGAAGGCGGTGTCGTTGCCGTTGTTGCTGAAGTTGCAGTTGTGCCAGGTATTGCCGCTCGAGTGACGCACCCAGCAGGCGGAGCCGACGACGTTCTGAATCGTGACGGTGTCGATCGTCGAGTTCGTGAGGTAGTCGAAGTAGATGCCCATGTTCTCCTGGTTGTTCGTTTCGGCGGCTCGGTTGCCGTCCATCGCGAAGTTCACCAGGTGGATGTTGCTGTCGCCCTTGCCGCTGCTCATGCCGGAATTGTGGAGCATGTCGCAGTTGGCGCCGCTGGCGAGCTTGATGACCGAGCTCGTGCCCGTGCCCTGCAGCGTCGTGTTGCTGTGGACGAGCAGCGTCTGCGCGATCGTGTAGGTCTTGGCCGAGAGCTGCACGGTGCCGCCCGTGGAAGGCACGGCATTGAGCGCGGATTGCAGGGAAGAATAGCTGTCCGCGTTGATCACCGGGCCGCTCTGCGAGCCGCTGCTGGGCACCGGCACGGGGGTCGCGCTGGGCGCGGGCGTCGGCGTCTGCACGGGCGCAGGCGTGGGCGTCTGCACGGGGGCCGGCGTCGGCGTGCGGACGGGCGTGGGCGTGCTCGTGGGCGCGCTGCTCGGCGCAGGCGTGCTCGACGGCGCGGTCGAGGGGCTCGAAGAGCCGCCGGTGACGCCGACTTCGGTCACGTAGCCCTCGGTGCCCAAAAAGCTCAGCAACACGTACTGGCCGTGCGTGCCGGCCGGCAGGTTGAAGGTCTGAACGCCCGTGCTGGTGATCTTCTGGTTCTTGAGCACGGTGGTCCAGGTGTTGCGATCGCTGGAGACGTCCACGTTGAAGGTGAGGCCCCGCTTGCTTTGAAGAAGCAGCGACTCCAGCGGCGTGTCCTTGGCGATCTCGAAGCCGTACCAGGCGCCGCGGTGATAGCCGGAGTCCCATGACGTGCCCAGATTGAGGTCGACGCCCTTGTTCTCCGTGCTCGTGTTGTTCGAGGCCAGGCTGGCGACGATCGTGAGCAGGTTGCTCGGCACGACGAATTCGCGCGGGCCGGAGGCGGCCGGGGCGTTGACCTGCGGCGCGAACGCCGCCGTGGCCGCCGGCTGGGAGGCGGAGCCCACCGTCGGGGCGCCGGGATTCGCCGCCTGGCAGCCGCCCAGCAGAAGCAGAGACAGGCTCACGGCGAGACCGGCTTGCATATTGAATGCGCTTTTCGCGTTCGAATGAATCATGTCGATACTGATTCCTTTCTTGAGGGAACAATTCATCAATTGATTGCTGGATGAACTGTTGTTACCCGGAGTAATTACCCGTTAATTTACGAGGCTCTTGATAAGTTGCTAATTGTTTGTAAACTCAATACACGCTTGCCGAATAGGCTTTTAGTGGAATCTAAGGCATATGGTTCAATGCTCGAACGTATCCTTGTTAAATTGAGAAATATTAAAAACGGCCTCCGGAACGCCGTTTCAGGGGCGCCCGGAGGCCGTTTTTACGAAGAAAGTTAAACAAAAAGGCGTGTCAGGCGGGTTCGAGGACCCTCGGCCGGACCCGCATACGCTCGCGATCGCTTCTTTGTGACGCCATGTTGCGCGTCAAAAAGCTGTTCGGCTCCCTTCAACTTCGCTTCATTTGAATTTTGGGAACTGTTAAACCATCCTTTACCGAGTTTTGCGCGGCCGAAGCGATAGAACCCATGTCAGCCCCCCAACGCGAGGACGATATGAGCAACTACAGCGTTTCCGTCGCCACCCCGATGCCGGTCGTGCGTCCCACTCCGGTCGTGGTGAACGTCAACAATCCGTCCTCGCCGACTCCGGTGGCCGTGCCGACCCCGGTGAGCGTCTCCCCGACGCCGGCCGCTCCGGCCTCCACCGCCGTGACCGGCGTGCCGGCCATCCCGGGGGTCTCCGCCAACTACGCGGCGTTCGCCCAGACGGCCGTCAACGTCGCCAGCAAGGCTTCGCCTTACCTGCCCGGCGCCGTCGCGGGCCACGGCGCCGCGAGCGCCGTCTCCAACAACGCCGCCCGCGCGATTCGCAGCAGCAGCCGCGCCGCCAGCAGCGCCCGTTACGCCACCCGCTCGTCCAGCGCCGCCCGTTCGGCCCGCTCGGCGCGTTCGCTTCGCGCCAGCAGCCTGCCCGGCGGTGCCGCCGGCGGCGTGATGAGCGAAGTGCTGCACGCCGTGAAGTCCTCGGTCATCGTGGGCGGCGCGCTCTCGCTGATCACCAACGGCTACGACCTCATCACGCACAAGGAAACGAC
This sequence comes from Oscillatoriaceae cyanobacterium, assembly GCA_036703175.1. Classification (GTDB taxonomy): domain Bacteria; phylum Cyanobacteriota; class Sericytochromatia; order S15B-MN24; family JAQBPE01; genus DATNPP01. Next base: position 3,050 of record DATNPP010000643.1, on the reverse strand, counting down.
GGCCGACGCCGGCACGAACGTCGCGGGTGACCTCGTCACCTCCGCGGTCGGCGGCGCGGCGGGCGCCGCGGTCTCCGCGGCCGGCACGGCGATGCTCGCCGGTGTGCTCGGCGCGGGATTGCCCCTCACGCTCGTGGGCCTGGGCCTCGGCATCGCCGGCTATATGATCACGGATCACCTCGTGCGCAACACGACGATTTTCCAGAACTTCACGAACGGCGTGCACAACATGCTGTCGAAGCTCTAAGAAGTTTTCCTCCCACCCTCCTACTCTCTCCTCCTCCACACACACCCAAAGGGCCGGGCTCGCAAGAGCCCGGCTTTTTGGGTCTCGAATTGTAAAGAAACAGGCGGGCGTCTTCAAAATCGTGCGACGATGCGATTTGGCGGTTTCTTGCTTGTTATGATCTCGATCACAGCGTTATGTTATAATCGGCGCTACGATTGTTATGTTATCTCATTTTCTAGCAGGCAACCGAGGTATTTATAACGTGACCGCTTGCCAATCGCCTTACCGGGCCTCCCGGCCCCGCATGACTTCGCCACAAGGAGAGACTCTGATGGGAAATAGCCTCGTCTTCTTGCAACGCGTCTCGATCTTCAGTGGGGTCGGTCAGGAGAGCCTCGAGCGGATCGCCTCGATCACCCAGGAGAAGACGTTTCCCAAGAAGAGCATCATCTTCCACGAGGGCGATCGCGGCGACACGCTCTACATCCTCAAGAGCGGTCGCGTGAAGATCTCGAAGATCACCGAGGACGGCCGCGAGAAGACCCTGGCGCTCATGCAGCCCGGCGAGTTCTTCGGCGAGATGGCCATCTTCGACGAGATGCCCCGCTCGGCGACCGCCGAGGTGCTCGACGAGCAGGCGATTGTCTACACGCTCTCCAAGCGCGACTTCGAGCGGCTGATCATCGAATATCCCACGATCGCCCTCAAGATCATGCGCGATCTGACCCGCCGCATTCGCCTCGTGAACCAGCAGGTCGAGGATCTGGCCTTCAAGGACGTCCACGAGCGCGTGGCCTCCACCCTCAAGAACCTGGCCGAGGTCGAAGGCCGCCCCATCGGCGCCAAGGTGCTCATCAACCTCAAGATGACCCACCAGGACCTCGCCAACATGGTCGGCAGCTCCCGCGAGACGGTCACCCGCGCGCTGAACCGCCTGCAAGACGAGGGCATCATCTCGATCTCGCATCAACAGATCACGATCAACCAGCCCAAGCAGCTGCAGATGTGGTAAGGGCTCACGCCCACGAGCCGGCCGCGGGCCGGCTCTTTTTTTTGCTCGCCGCGGCGCCGCGCGAGGGCGAAAGCCGTGACGGACTTGTCGCCCGCGCCCCCGAAACTCGCCACCCGCCTGCTATAATGGGCCATCGGCCTTCCTCTCACCAAAGGAGCTCTTCATGCTTGATATCCGTTTGATCCGCAACGAGCCCGAGCGCGTCGTCGAGAGCCTCGCGCGCCGGCACTCCGATCTGGATCTCGGCGCGCTGCAAGAGCTCGACCGCCGCTTCCGCGAGACGCAGACCCAGCTGGACGGCTTGCGCCAGGAGCGCAACAGCGCCTCGGAGCAAGTGGCGCGCCTCAAGAAATCGGGCCAGGACGCGACCGCGATTCTCACGGACATGAAGCAGGTGTCGGAGCGCATCAAGGAGCTCGAGGCCGAGCAATCGAGCATCGAGGCCCAGCGCGGCGCCTTCATGCTGCGCATTCCGAACCTGCTCGACGCCAGCGTGCCCAACGGCGCCGACGAGAACGAGAACGTCGAGGTGCGCCAGTGGGGCACGCCGGCGCAGTTCGACTTTGAGCCCAGAGCCCACAACGATCTGGGCGAGGCGCTCGGCATTCTCGACTTCGAGCGCGCGGCCAAGCTCGCGGGCGCCCGCTTCGTGGTGATGCGCGGCGCGGCGGCGCGACTGGAGCGCGCGGTGCTGAATCTGATGCTCGACATGCACACCGGCGAGCACGGCTACACCGAGGTGCAGCCGCCCTACGTGGCGAACGAGGAGACGCTCACGGCGAACGGCAATCTGCCGAAGTTCGCCGACCAGCTCTTTCATCTCACGGACACCAAGTACTACCTGATTCCGACCGCCGAGGTGCCGCTCACGAACCTGTACCGTGACGAGATCGTCGATCAGGCGCTGTTGCCGATGTACTTCACGGCCGGCACCCCCTGCTTCCGCAGCGAGGCCGGTGCGGCCGGGCGCGACACCAAGGGCATGATCCGCGTGCACCAGTTCGACAAGGTCGAGATGGTCAAGATCGTGCACCCGGAAAGCAGCTTCGAAGAGCTCGAGAGAATGGTCGGCAACGCCGAGGCCGTGCTGCAGCGACTGGGCCTGCCCTACCGCGTCGTGCTGTTGTGCAGCGGCGACACGGGCTTCAACGCGGCCAAGACCTACGACCTCGAGGTCTGGTTCCCCAGCCAGAACAAGTACCGCGAGATCTCGAGCTGCTCGAATTGCACGGATTTTCAGGCGCGCCGCGGCAACATGCGCTTCCGCGACGAGGCCGGCAAGCTGCACAACCCGCACACGCTGAACGGCTCCGGCCTGGCGGTGGGCCGCACGGTCGCCGCGATTCTGGAGAACTACCAGCAGGCGGACGGCTCGATCCGCGTGCCTGAGGCGTTACGGCCCTACATGGGCGGGGTAGATTTGATTCGGTAGGGCAGCAGAGCGAGCCTTCGGGCGCGCGAGGAGACGCCATGAGCACCGGCACCGCGAGCGCGTACGCGCATCCCCGCTTGAACGAGCTGATTCAGCAGGCCACGGCGACGCCGTTCATCGGGCAGGTGTTGATCGGCACGGTCAAGGACCTGGTGCATCCGCAGGATCGCATCCTGGTGTGCTACTACCAGATCGAAACCTCGGGGGCCACCGCGGAGCGCGAGTTCACCTACTACTCGATCGACGTGGTGCTCGTGACGACGGCCTTCTTCATTCGCATCAACTTTTATCCCAAGACGCACACCTACGTCAAAAAGCGCATTCACGCCATCTCGGATCTCATGATCGAGTATCCCGCGCCGCCGATGGAGGAGCTC
>DATNPP010000629.1:0-16083 GCA_036703175.1 Oscillatoriaceae cyanobacterium | reverse complement strand
ATCGACCATGATCTCGGCGCCGTAGAGCGTGTCACCGGTTGGATTGTGGGTGGCGAAGGTGCCTTCTGCGGTGATCGCATCCCAGTCCGCGAAGTCATCGAAATCGGCCCATCGGACGATGAGGGCGCTGGCGGACCCGATCACTTGACCGGCGGCGTCGACGGCGACGAACTGGCCTTCCGGAAAGATTCTCAAGTGGCGCTCGAGCTCACTGGGGCGCCACGGGGGCATTTTGGGAAAGGCGCGTCGCTGCAGCCTCATCACTGCGGGAATGTCCGCCGATTGCATGGGGCGAACGAGACACAACTGCTGTGCCAACATAATCGGACGTCCGGCCGTCGTTCCAGCCCGCCTCTGAAGCCTCCTTGGCTCTTTGGACCGTGCTCGGTCGAGTGGGATCCACGCTCGCGCGGGCTTTTAACGTGGCGTTGCCACGAACGGGGGACGTCACCTCATTGACGACGGTGGCGGCGTCACCGCCCGTCACCCCTCGCGATGCGTTCTCGTGGGCCGCAAGGCTTCACGAATAGTTACATTCTACCATTTGCCGCAAATCGAGTCAACGCGCCCGATCCGGCGCCCAAGCGCAAATTCGGCCGGCTTCCGGCGAATTCTGCCGCTTCCGGGCGGGTTCCGCACGATCTCGCGTTTTCGAAAAGGCGCTCCCCAGGAAACTCCCTCGACCCTACGGCCGAGGGAGAAAAGCATCGGCTACTTGGCCGCTGTCTTGAGAACGGTCGTGCTCGCTGCGGCCGATGCCGAGCGCCTGCAACAGCTGCAGCCTGCGCCGCGAACGCGTACTCGGCCCGGGGGGTCGGTGGGCGTGACTCCCCCTGTCGGAAACCGAGGCCGCGTGTCGGCCCGGCACGGGGCTCGAAACGCCTCTTCGAGGCGGTATGGACCTTGGACGGACCACGGCCACAATCCGGTCAGGACGCCGCACGGAGCGGGCTCGCCAGTTCCAATATGCTAGCGCCCGTGATCGCCGGGCGATCGAATCCTCGTACGGGAGCCCCGAGCCGCTTCCCCAGCGCGCGAAACCGCTGAGCCCGCCTGCCCTTTCCTCCTCTTCACTGTTGGGGAGTCAGCCGGCCTCCGCGAGGATGGGGTCGAGGGGGGTTTGGGGATTACTAGCGAGGAGAAAAATGTCGAAACTCAAACTGAGTCTCAAGGTTGCGCTTCCGATGATGGCGGCGATCGCCCTCGGCTGCGCCCACCAGCCGGCTCCCGTGAGCCCGCAGGTTCAACAAACCACCGCGCAGGCCGACGCAAGCCAAGTTTCCACCAACACCAACGACTACACCGTTCTGGCGCGCGGCGGTAGGGGTGGCGGCGGCGGTAGGGGTGGCAATCGCGGCGGCGGCGGCGGCATCAACCGCGGTGGCAATCGCGGCGGTGGCGGCGGCATCAACCGCGGCGGCAACCGCGGCGGTAATCGAGGTGGTAACCGCGGCGGCGGCGGCGGCTGGTCGGATCGCCATGGGGGTCACCACTCCTATACATATGGGCACCACTGGAATCATGGCTACGGCTGGTGGGGCCACGGTGGCCGCTACAACACCGCGGGCTGGTGGGGCGTCGGCAACTGGTGGACCTACGGCGGCGCGCCCTGGTGGGGCCTCGGCTACGAGCCCAGCTGGCTCGCGACGGCTTCGCTGGCTCCGTCGCAGTTCGTGATGATCGGCGGCTTCTACTACCCCTTCTATAACGTCGCTGGCATGATTTATCCCGATTACTCGCGTCCGTTCATTTACAACGGCTTCACTTATATCCCTTACGACGGCGCCACGCTGACCGTGCCGAACCAGGGCGAAGGCCTTCCGGCATCCAACGCGCAGGTTGTCACCGCGCCAGCGGGCATCACCGATTAATCGGCCTACCGGCTTCAACCGAGGATCGTCGGGGCCCCGCGCCGTCTTGTGACGTCCGGGGCCCTGGCCTTGCTCGTCTGGTCATAATCAAGCGACTTCGGGGAATAATGCCGCCAAGGAGACCTCATGATCGATCTCGAAGGCATGATGCGCGCGCTGGAAAGCCAGGTGGCGCAAATCGATTGTCCCGCCTGCCCTGGACGGATGCGCATCCGCGTGGGCGACATCCGCGACGGCAACCAGGTCGCGTGCGAGGCCTGCGGCCTGACGGTGCCGCTCGCCGGGCACGGCACCATCGACGAGGCGATGCAGCCCGTCAAGAAGGACATCGCCGTCGCCTTCAAGCGCGCCTTCCGCGCGATTGAAGACTACACGCGTCCGCCGGGAACCTAGAGACCAGCGCTCAACCCTCGCGCAAGATTTTAGACATGCCCAACGATAATAGTTGGACATGTCTAATTCGATCGGAGGGTCCATGGACGAGCGCTCCTTCTGGGTGGCCTGGAGCCGCGCGCCGAAGCTGGGCGGTCGACGCATGCTCGCGCTCGCGTCCCATTTCGGCTCGCTCGCGGCCGCCTGGGAGGCGCCCGCGGCCAGATTGGCACAGGTGGAAAGTATCGGGGCGGCCATCGCCGCCGAGCTCGCGGCCTATCGCCAGAGCTGCCGCCCACAAGACGTGCTGGGCGGTGTGGAGCACCCACGCTGGCGCGTGCTGACCTGGGTGGACGACGACTATCCGGCGCCGCTGCGCGATCTGTCGGATCCACCGCCGGCCCTGTACGTGATGGGCGAGCTGCCGGATTGGGAGCGGGCGATCGCCATGGTCGGCGCCCGCGCGCCGAGTGCCTACGGGCAACGCATGGCCAGGCGCCTGGCGGGCGAGCTGGCCGGTCTCGGAGCCGTGATCGTCTCGGGCGTGGCCGCGGGCATCGACCGGGCCGCGCACGAAGGCGCGCTCGCCGTGGGGCCCGGGCGCACCGTGGGCGTGCTCGGGAATGGGTTTCACTACGTGTACCCGGCGGCGAATCGGGATCTCTACAGGGCGATCGCGGAGGGCGGCGCACTACTCACCGAATATCCGCCCGATGTTCAGGCGCACAAAGCCCATTTCCCGTACCGCAATCGGCTCATTGCCGGCCTCTCGCGGGGGGTGATCGTCGTCGAAGCCCGCCGCAAGAGCGGCTCGCTCATCACGGTCGATCACGCGCTCGAGCAAGGGCGCCAGGTCTTCGCCGTGCCCGGCCCCATTGATTCCGAGCTGAGCGAGGGGCCGCACGACCTTCTCAAGCAAGGCGCTCGCTTGCTCGCGAGCACCCAGGACGTGTTGGATGAACTCGGCTGGGCCGTCACGACGGCACCTGCCTCCGCCACGCCCAAAGGCGATGATCCGACCGAACAGCGGATCTACGAGCTGCTCGCGCCCGGCAAGCGTCATATCGACGCCCTGGCGGCCGAGGCCGGTCTACCGCCGGGCCAACTCGGCAGCGTGCTCGTGATGATGGAGCTCAAGGGCTACGTGCAAACGCTCCCCGGCCAGCATTACCAACGGGCGTGAGCGACCGACTAGGAGCGGCGCCCCGCCTGGACGCGAACAGGCTCGTCGTCCAGAGGCTCATGAGGCGACGTGTCGCTCACGCGCTGCCCGAAGAGCGCGCGCTCTTCTTGATCCAGCGCTCGCGTCACGAGCGCGCGCAGATAACGCTGGTAGGGCACGCCGCGCTCCTTGGCGAGCAGCTTGGCCCGCTCCAAATCGCGATTCTCGAGGCGCATCGTGACGACCTTGAGGTTGCCCGGCGGATGCTCTGCGCCCAACGGCACCACCCAGTCGGCCTCGACCTGCGTCGACTCGTGGCCGCGCGAAAGCCGCGCGTAGACGGCGTCGGCCTCGCAGCGCGGGCAGACGCGATCGCCGCTTTCAAGCTCGATCAGCAGCTCCCCATGTCGTCCGCAGGTATGCACAGGTGCTCCTCCATGCTCAGACGCTGATACGCCTGGACCTCCCGCTCCGTTGCGGGGTACGCCGCGACCGCGACGATCTCGTCCTTTCCGTTGACGTAGACGACGGTGATGAGCGGCCCATCCTCCGGCCGAGGGCCGGTCGCGTACCACCGCCATGGATGAGTCTCATCCTGACGCCTTGCGGCCCAGTTGGTCAAGACATGAATAACATCAAGTTCAGAAATTGGAGGGCTGAGGCTGGCCCCCTCTGCGATGCTTGCTTGCTCAAAGTGACATCGTACTCGAAGCACCGGTGCTCTCCTTCGATTGAGACCGACGCAAGTGTAATACTCCCTTGCTTGGACCAGCAATATAATTTACAAAACGTATTGACGAAATGGCGGCCAAAGTTCCCTATTCAGGCCGTTCGAAGGCCGGGAGCGGGCTCAAGCAACGCGTCGAACCTCGATTTCGAGTATCACGACGCGGCGGCGGCCTGTCAACCGAGCCCGGCCTCAGGGCCAGGGATGCTTCGGATAACGCCGCTTGAGTTCCTTTTTCACCTCCGGGTAGGTGTTCTGCCAGAAACCCGTCATGTCGAACGTCTTTTGCACGGTGCGATAATTCGGCGCGAGAATGTCGAAGAGCAACGGCACGCGCCCCTCGGCCAGCGCCCGCGTGCCCGAGAGGCCCAGCATGTCGCCCAAACGGGCGGACAGCTCGGGCGGCGCGCCCTCGAAGTAGGTGATGCGGCCGTTGCGGCCGGAGGGCAGCGGCATCTGGCGCGGCAGCTCGCGATCGAGAAGCGCCATGCGCAAAGGCCCCACGTAGTCGCGCAGCACGTTCAGCAATGCGCCCTTGTCGATCTCGGCGGCGCTGCTGCGGCGCGAGACGAGCTCATGGTAGATGACCCGCCAGTCCTCGGTGTCGAGCCTCGGAAAGTCGTAGTCCGGCCAGGCTTCGGCCGCCAACTTGATCCGCGCGACGAGCTGCGCCACGTCCTCGTCGAAAGCCTCGAGGCGCGCCGTGCCGTCGAGCAGCTTCTCGACGAGCAGCGCCTCGGCCGCGTCCCAATCCCACTCGGGGCTCGGCATCGGCTCCTTGCGCAAGGTGAGCGCCCCCATGCGCCAGTGGCGCTCCTGCACGACGCGGCTTCTGGCCGTGTCCCAGCTGCACACGCGCTCGGGCTTTCCGAGCTCGCCCAGCCACTCGGGCTCGACGGGCAAATACAAGGGCATGCTCACCTGGCGGCCCTGCTGTCCGGCGACCTCGTGCAGCTCGACGGCCAGCAGCAGCGGGCTCGTGGGCGTGCCGACGGGCGTGCCCTTGCGGCCGTCCGCGAGGTGATAGGCCCTGTCCTGGCGGTAAGCCAGGCGATCGCCGTACGCCGCGAGCCAACACTCCGTCGCCTCGCGCCGGCACTCGGACGCGCTGCGATCGTCCGGACCCGGCTTCGCCAGGCCGAGCAACTGGCGGTAGGTCTCGCGCACCTCGCGCTCCCAGCGCCCGCGCCCGTCCATCAGATCGCGCGCGAGCAGGTAGAGGTCGCCCTCGTCGGCCGTGGTGCGGCGATCGCCCGCCTCGAGAATCGCGAGCATGGCCGCGACCAGCGTGGGGATCTTGGCCTCCTCCGCCGCGAGCAACACGCGCGCCAGGGCCGGCGCGAGCGGATAGCGCAGCAGCTTGCGCCCGAGCGGCGTGATGCGGCCGTCCTTGCGCGCGCCCAGGGCCTCGACGCGGGCAACCGCACTTTGCCAGCGCGCCGCGGGCGGTGGACTGAGCCAATCCGACTCGTCGCCCAGCGCCGCCGTGCCGAGCGCCAATCGCGACAGCTCCAAGCGCTCGATTTCAGGCGGCATCGCCTCGGCCATGCTGGTTTCGAGGCTCGGCGCCCACAAGCGCAAACAGCGTCCCGGGCCGAGGCGTCCCGCGCGTCCGGCGCGCTGCACCGCGTTTTGCTTGGCTATGAGCCCCAGTCGCAGCGTGTCGAGGTCGCGCTCGGCGTCGTAAGTCGCCTGGCGCGCGAGTCCGGAATCAATCACGGCGCTGACGCCTGGAATCGTGAGCGAGGTCTCGGCCACGTTGGTCGCCACGATCACGCACGGGCGCTCGCCGGGCAGCGAGAGCGCGCGCTGTTGCGCCTCGGCGCTGCTCGCGCCGGAGAGCTCCAGCACCTCGTAGCCGGCCTGGCGCGCAGCGGGGGCGAGCGCCTCGGCCGTCCGCCGGATCTCGTAGTTGCCCGGCAGAAAGACGAGCACCGAACCGCGCTCCCCGTCGGCCATCAGATGCCGAAAGCCACGCGCCGCTTGCTCCCAGACGGGCTCTTGCGGCTTGGGCGTCTGGTAGGCGACGTCGACCGGATGCGGGCGCGCGTTCACTTCGATCAGCGGCGCATCCAGAAAGGCCACGAGCGCCTCGATTTCGAGGGTCGCGGACATCACGACGAGTTGCAACTCGGGGCGTTTCGCACGCAATCGCTTGAGCCAGGCCAGCGTGGCGTCCGCTTCGAGCGATCGCTCGTGGAACTCGTCGAGAATGACCAACGAGACGCCGGGCAAGTCGGGTTCGCGCAGCAAGCGCTGCCAGAACACGCCGTAGGTCGCGAAGAGCACACGCGTCGCTTCCGAACGGGACTGCTCGAAGCGGACTTGAAAGCCGACCGACTGCCCCGTGCGCTCGCCGAGCTCGCCCGCGACCCGCACAGCCAGGCTTCGCGCGGCGATGCGGCGCGGCTGCAACACGACCGCCGTGCCGGACTCGGGCAGCAACAGGCGCGGCACCTGAGTCGATTTGCCGCTGCCGGGCGGCGCGGAGAGGACCAACTGGCCATGTGTCCGCACGGCGCCGCGAATCGCCTCGGCGTGGTCCAAAATCGGCAACTGGGTGGACATGCAGCCATGGTAACACGTGCGCCGTGGACGCCGAAGAGGCACCATCTGCTCGTTCCTCGCAGTGGTTGCACCCGGAACGCCCCTTCGGGGCCAATTCAGCAACCATAACAAATTGACAGGTACTTGAAGACCCCTTAACCTGTTAGCCGACCCAATAGCGCCCGCATGGCGCCAACTCTGAAAAATTGAAAGGGGGTGATGTCATGGAACCAGCCAGTACGGACCGATGTATTCGTTTCGCACACTCTGGAGGCTGCCATGATTTCCTCGACGTCCCCCCTCCTGCACGCTGATTCGAACCTCCCGGAGGTGCACGCATGTCCATGATGCAGAACGTGCGCGCCCCGAAGCTCAATTGGCGGCGTTTCCTCTTCATCCTCTCGGTCCTCGGGCCGGGCATCATCACGGCCGCGGTCGACAACGACGCGGGCGGCATCACGACGTATGCGCTGGCCGGCGGCCAGTTCGGCTTCGGCTTTCTGTGGACGCTGATTCCGATCTCGATCGCCTTGATCATCGTGCAGGAAATCTCGGCACGCCTGGGCGCCGTCACCGGCAAGGGCTTCTCGGATCTCATCCGTGAGCGCTTCGGCGTGCGCTGGACCTTCGCGATCCTCGCCGCGCTTTTCGTCGCGAACCTGGGCAACACGCTCGCCGAGTTCTCGGGTGTGGCGGCCTCGCTCGAGATTTTCAACATTCCGCGCTACGTCACGGTGCCGATCGCCGCGCTGCTGGTCTGGCTGCTGGTCATGCGCTTCAGCTACGAGAAGATCGAGAAGGTCTTTCTGGTCGCCTCGGTGCTGTATCTCACCTATGTCGTGGCCGGCATCATGGCCGCTCCCGCCTGGATGCCCGTGCTCAAGGCCACGATCACGCCGAGCTTCTCATTCACGCCGGCCTACGTCGCCATGTTCGTCGGCATGGTCGGCACGACGATCGCCCCCTGGATGCAGTTCTACATCCAGTCTTCGGTCGCGGACAAGAACATCCAGCTCAAGGACTACTGGATCACCCGCTGGGACGTGGTGATGGGCTGTCTGGTCACCGATCTCGTGGCGTTTTTCATCGTCGTCGCCTGCGCGGAGACGATCTTCAAGCATCATTTGCCGATCACGACCGCCAAGGACGCGGCCATGTCCCTGGCGCCGTTCGCCGGCAAGTGGGCGGAGGCGCTCTTCGCCGTTGGCCTGCTGAACGCCTCGGTGTTCTCGGCTTCGATTTTGCCGCTGTCGACCTCGTATTCGATCTGCGAGGGCATGGGCTGGGAGTCCGGACTGGACAACAGCTTCAAGGAAGCGCCCGCCTTCTACACGATCTACACGAGCCTGATCGTCATCGGCGCGCTGCTCGTGCTGATTCCCAACGCGCCGCTGATTCCCATCATGTACTGGTCGCAGGTGGCGAACGGCGTGCTGTTGCCCTTCGTGCTGATTTTCATGTTGCTGTTGGTCAACCGCCGGCGCTTGATGGGCGAGCACATCAACGGTCCCGTGTTGACCGCGGTGTCTTGGGCGTTGACGATCTTCATGATTCTGATGACGCTCTTGTTGCTCGGGACGCTGCTTTTTCCGCATCTGATGGGAGGCTGAGGACACCGCCATGCCGCTTTTCTTCAGCTATTTGATGGGCCGCCCGGTGCTCGATTCGCAGGGCCGTCGCATCGGCAAGTTCAAGGACCTCGTCGTCACGCAAGAGCACGACACGCTGCCGCAGGTGACGGGCGTCGTGACCACCTGCCCGGGAGGTCGCACGCTCGTGCCGATGGCGCAGATCGCCAGACTGGATCACCAGGGCGTGCGGCTCTCCGTCTCCGCCGCAGAGCTGCCGAAGCCGCCCGCGCCGGAGGACCACTTCTATTTGCGGCGTGACCTTCTGGACGCGCAGGTGGTCGACGTCGACGGCGCCAAGGTGGTGCGCGTGAACGACCTCATCCTCACCTCCGCGCGTGAGGTGGTCTTCGTGAGCGGACTGGACATCGGAACCTGGGGGCTGTTGCGCCGGCTGGGCTGGGCCAACGTCTTCTCGCGACTCGCCAGGCTGACGCGGATCCGAATTCCCGAGGGCGTGATCGCCTGGAACACGATCGAGCCGATCGTCAAAGATCCCTCGCGCGTGCACCTGCGCGTGAAGCAGGACAAGCTCGTCGGCATGCATCCGGCCGATCTGGCCGAGATCTTCGAGGAGTTGGGCGTTCAACAGCGCGCGCAGCTGGTCGAGGAGCTCTCGAACGAGCAGCTGGCGGACCTGCTCGAGGAGTCCGAGCCGCACATGCAGAGCTCGATCCTCAGCGAGCTGGAGCCCGAGCGCGCCGCCGACGTCCTCGAGGAGATGGAGCCGGACGAGGCCGCCGACCTGCTGGGCGAGCTGTCGGATCAAGAAGCCCAGGCCTACATGCACCTGATGGAGCCCGAGGAAGCCGACGAACTCCGCCAGCTACTCTCCTACGAGGAGGACACCGCCGGCGCGATGATGACCACGAGCTACCTGGGCGTGGACGAGCACGTCACGATCGCCGACGCCGTGCGCTACCTGCGTGAGGAGTGCCCGGACGCCGAGGTGGTGGCCTATTTCTACCTGCTGGGCCCGAACAATCTGCTGCGCAGCGTGACCTCGGTGCGCCGCGTGCTGCTCGCCGAGGACTGGAGCCAGCCGCTCGCGGCGATCGCCCACGACGAGCCTTTCACGGTGCAAGCCGACGCGTCCCGCAAGGAAGTCGCCGAGATGGTCGCACGCTACAACCTCACGGCGATGCCGGTCGTGGACGACGAAGAGCACCTGCTCGGCGTCGTGTCGGTGCACGACGTACTCGAAGAAACGCTCGCCCGCGCCTAGCGCTCGAGCGGGGCCTCGTTTTTGGCGGATCAGCCTACAGGTAGTAGCCGAGCATGTCGAGCAGGTTACGGAACGGCCGCAGAATCGGCGATCCCGCGTGATACACGAAGGGCTCCGACTGCTCGGCCCAGTCGCGCTCGAACAGCTGTTGGTGCCAGCTCGTGATGAGGCTCGTGTCGGTGGTCGCCATGTCGAGCTCCTGATTGTCCATCGTGCTCATGGGATCGCCGTTCATCGAGCCGTCGATCGCCCAGCGATCGTCGATCGAGAAGTACTTGGTGTGCAGGTGCGCCGTAGGCGTGACGCCGCGGTACCAGCGGGCCTGCGCGCCGGCCTTAACGAGCTTCTCGATCGTGTCCGTGTTGATGTCCCGCAGCATGCTCACCTGCTCGGGGTTCGGCACCATGATGCGCAACTGGACGCCGCGGTGCAGCGCGTCGATCAGCGCCTGGACGAGCTGGGTGTCCCAGATGTACTGCTGCTGAATCAGAATCTCGTGCTGCGCCGCGCCGATCTCGCGGATCACGGCGTCGCGGCCCTCGAAACGGCCCTGCGCGGGGCTCGTCACGAGCACCTCGCCGTCCGTCGTGCCGGCGGTGGCGTCGACGGCCGTCTGGTGCAGCTCGCTGAGCTTGCCGCCGGATTCGGTCCAGTCGTGATCGAACTCGCGCATCAGATCGTCCAGCACCGGGCCTTGCCACAGCGTCAGGATGTCCTCGGTGGTGGTGTCGAACGGCGCGTTCATGTTCACGCCGCCCACCAGCGCCCGCTCGCCGTCCGCGATGTACTCCTTGCGATGCGTGATGTTGAACCAGTAGCTGCCGTCCACGCGACGCACGATGCGCGGATTGTAGACGTGCACGATCACGCCCGCCTTCTTCAGCGAATCGACCATCTGGCCGAACCCGCCCTGAATGCGGCTGCCGATGAAATCGAGGTTCAATCGCACCTCGACGCCCGCGCGCGCCTTGTCGATCAGCAACGGCACGATCTGCTGGCCGTACGAATCGTCTTTCAGCGCGAAGATCTCGATGTAAACCGACTTCTGCGCGCCGTTGATCAGCGCCTTGATCGCGGGCAGCGTCTGCACCGGCGAGACGAACACCTGCGCGCTGTTGCCCGAGCGCATCGGCGCGACCGGCACGGTCGGGTGCGCCGGAATGTGAATCACGGGCAGCTTGTCGAGCCCGATCCCGCTCGCGAGCGACTGGGCATTCAGTTCGGAAGGGCCGCCGATCGCCGGGACACTCGCCGTGGGCGTCCCGAGCTGCCCGCAACCCACGAGCGCCAGGGCCAACGCCATTCCCAGGATCTTCTTGCGCGCCGACATCATACCTCCGAAGGGCTCAAGGGATGGCCCGATTATAGCGTAAGAATGGTGTAAGAATAGGTTAACATATGGTTAAGTTGTTTTCATGGGCCGATCGATCGGCATGATGCGCTAATTTTAACGGCGCATTAACCGATTTTCGGCGCCGATCGGCTATAATTCCAAGAGAAGGAGCAGGGGATGAGCGTGATTTCCGGTCTCTGGAGCGACGTCAAGCAGGGCGCCCACAAGGTCGCCCAGACGGCGGCGGCTGCTCCTACAACGGCCGTCACCATCGCGCGCGACAGCTTCGACGTCGCTTACGGCGCCGGCTCCGACATCGTCAACGCGACGAAGCGTGCCCCCGAGACGATCGCGACCTGGCGCCGCCTCGCCGGCGCGATGGCTTCCGGCCAGCGCACGCTGCTGCCGGCCCGCTTGCCCGCCTACACGCCGCTCGATTCGCGCCTCAAGGCCGCCGCGGCCGTGCGCGGCAAGGGTCAAACCTTGCCACAGGGCGTCCTGGGCGACAAGAACGGCGGCCACCCCTCCGAGCCGGTCACCTTCTACGTCACCGGCTCGAAGGACGATCTGGTGAACGCGCTGCGCTCCCAGGGCTGGCACGTCGCCGCCAGCGCCTCGCTGGGCTCCTTCGTGAAGATGGGCCTTTCGACCATCACGCGCCTGTTCGACAACCACCAGGCGCCGGTCTCGCCGCAGTACCTCGACGGCAAGCTTCCCAGCGTGGTGCTGGAAAAGAACACCGACGCCGGCCTCGGCCGTGACCACATGCGCGTCTACGCCGCCGGCACGGATCCGGCGACGGGGCAAACGCGCTGGGCGATCGCCGCGAGCCGCGACGTCGAGGCCTCCGTCCACTTCATCCATCCCACGAAAACCGGCCCGATGCCCTGGGATTGGCAGTTCCATGCGCCGACCTTCGGCCACGAGACCGATCTCCACGCGGATCCCGAGCGCGACATGATCATGCACGACCTGCTGGCCTCCGGCCGCGTCTCCGATTGGCAGGCCGTGAACGGCCAGCCGACCGGCGTCAAGAGCAGCACCTCGAAGAACGGCGAGACGAAGATCGGCTCCTACACGAGCGACGGCAAGGTCTACAACGTGACCCTGAGCGGAGCCTCCTCGTAGCCTTCCGATTGCCGTCGAGTTAGACACGCCGTCCGTAGGGGAAGGAACCCTATGGACGTCTGGTCGTCTGCAGGTGCAGGGCTGCCGGACGCGCCCGTGGCTCGCCGGAAATATGACCCGGCAAGAGCCGTCGACTGCATTTTCGGCTGCCCGCCCATCAAGAAGGAGCCCTCGATAATGGAACCGATCGACAAGGAATTCGAAGCGCTGCCGACTCACGCACGTGAGCGCCTGGTGGAGATGCGCGGCAAAGACGAAGCGCACCGCCTCTTCACGAGCGACCTCTCCACGAGCGAATTCCTCCTCGTCAAAGAAGCGGGCTTCGATCCGATCGGCTTGGTGGTGGGCTCGTCGATCTACCACATCGGCTACCAGGCCGCGGCCTGGAGCAAGAACCAGGAAATGACGGTGCTGACGCAGGCCATGTACCATGCGCGCGAGCTCGCCATGAACCGCATGGAGGAAGAAGCCCATGCGCTCGGCGCCGACGGCATCGTGGGCGTACGCCTCGAGATCAACCATAAGGAATGGGGCAACCACATCGCCGAGTTCGTGGCGATCGGCACGGCCGTCGTGCACCGCAACGATTCGCATCGCTTCAAGAACAAGCACGGCCGGCCCTTCACGAGCGACCTGTCCGGGCAGGACTTCTACATCCTGCTGCGCTCGGGCTACCGTCCGCTCGGCATGGTGATGGGCAACTGCGTGTACCACATCGCGCGCCAGAACTTCTCGAACTTCATGCGCAACCTCACGCAGAACACCGAGCTCACCCAGTACACGCAGGCGCTCTACGACAGCCGCGAGCTCGCCATGGAGCGCATGCAGCACGAGGCCAACGGATTGGGCGCCAAGGGCATCATCGGCGCGAACATCCACGAGCGCACCCACGCCTGGGGGCCGCACGTGATCGAGTTCTTCGCGGTCGGCACGGCCGTCGAGGAGATCAGCGCGGACCACGTGATCGAGCCGCCCGCGCTCGTGCTTCCGCTCGTCGATTAGTATGCCGTTCGCCAACGGGCCTTACATGGCCTTTCCCAAGAAGCTGCGCGGCATCGACAAGACCGCGCTGCAAAACGCCACCTATCAGGTGGTGCCGAGCGAGCGCGGCGTGCCGCAGATGCAACTCGAGCTGCAGTTCCGGCGATCGCCGGACACGCCGGTTTGCTTCAATCCGGACATGTCGCTCGTCGTCTTGCTCGATCGCTCGGGCTCGATGGGCGAGACCTTCCGCGACGGCCACGCCTTCAACGCCTGCGCCGCGATTCTGGACGCCGTCTCGCTCGCCGGCCAGGGCTACGATTTGATCTTCTACGACGATCACCCGACTTTTCACGGCCCCGTGAAGAACCGCGACGAGCTGCGCAAGGCCATCCAGGCCAACATGCCGGGCGGCGGCACGAAAGTCACCGAGGCGCTGCGCGGCGCCGTCAAACGTTACCAGCACAAGCGCGGCGTCTACCTCATCGTCATCACCGACGGCGAGTTCGCGGACAAGCAGCAGTGCGAGCAGTTCGTGATGAAGGAGCTGCTGCCGAAACTCACGCCGGACAATCCCTACGCCGTGCGCTTGCACTTCATCGGCGCGGGCGCGCACGTGGATCGCGAGTTCCTCGAGCGCATCGAGAGCCTGGCCGCCGGCGCGGGCGCCCCGCTCGTCACGGCGCACCATCACGAACATCTGAGCCACTCGCACGTCTCGATGCTCGACGAGATGGACCGCTCGCTTCTGGGCGTGAGCCTTCAGGCGCGCTTCGGCGATCTCGCGCAGCCCGACCAGCAATCCGACGGCGAGTCCGTAATCACGCGCGTGGGCGACGTCGTTTCGAGAAAGTGGCACGACGGTCCCGTGATTGACTTGAAGTTCGTGCCGCGGCACGCCAAGCTCGCCTTCGAGTACGCTTCGTCGCATCCGGCGGTGATGCACGTGGGCCTCGGCTACACCGATCCGAGCGCTCGCAAGCACCTCCTCACCCTGGAAGTGCCCATGCCGCAGGAGGGCTCGCCCAGCAAGTCGATCTTCGGCAGCCTGGGCGCGCTGCTGCATTGGCCCTTCGGCGCGACGCCGGAGCAAAAAGCCGCCCGCGAGGCCCTCAAACAACAGGCCGA
Source organism: Oscillatoriaceae cyanobacterium (assembly GCA_036703175.1). Lineage (GTDB taxonomy): Bacteria > Cyanobacteriota > Sericytochromatia > S15B-MN24 > JAQBPE01 > DATNPP01. The sequence continues at coordinate 1,981 of DATNPP010000629.1, read as the reverse complement.
GGAGATTCGCAAGGCCGAGCTCGACCGCCAGGAGAAGGACATGCGCTCCCTCGCCAAGGGCGGCATTCCCGTGCAGGCCGAGCTGCGGCTCAAAGAGCTCGGCGCCAAGGCCGACGAGGGGCTCTTCACGAGCAACCTCGCCCCGGACGAGATCGCGCTGTTGCGCCGCAACGGCTACCGCGCGCGCGGCTTGGTGACGGGCAGCGCCATGTATCACGTGGGCCAGGCCTACGCCTCGGCCACCGGCGATTGCGAGGTGACGGTGCTCTCGGACGCTTACAACGAGGCCACGCGCCTCGCGGTGTCCCGCATGCAAAAGGAGCTGCGGCTGCTCGGCGCCCACGGCGTCGTGGGCGTGCGGCTTCAGTATTTGCGCCACGAGTGGAGCGAGAAGTCCGTCGAGGTGCAGCTGGTCGGCACGGCGATCGAGGGCCCCGGGCCCGCGCCGAAAGATCCCTGGATGTGCGACCTGTCGGGCCAGGAGTGGTGGGCGTTGCACCGCGCGGGTTACGAGCCCGCGGCGCTGGTGTGGGGCCACTGCACCTGGTTCATTCTGACGACCCAGGACGACGAGTGGGCGCATCAGAGCTGGACCAACCAGGAGATGGGCCACTGGAGCCAGGCCCTCAGCCGCGCGCGGCACCTGGCGATGACGAAGATCCACCTGCAAGCCAAGGAAGTGGGCGCCAGCGGCGTCGTGGGCGTGCACATCGACCGCCGGCTCGACGAGGTGAGCCTCGCGGGCGGCGACGGCGGCGTGTACGAGCGCGAGCACCACAACTTGGTGATGAGCATCATCGGCACGGCCGTCAAGCTGCGCAAGGACGCGCCGCGCGCGGTTCAAGCGACGGGTCACGTGCTGAGCCTGCGCGACGGACGGCTGACGTCGAGCCGCAAGCAGACGCTCGATCTGCAGCTATTGGATTAGGCCCTCCAGCCCGTCCCTCTTCCTCCGCGAGGGAGGAAGAGGGCATGGCCCCGTCGGCTCAGACGTACACCGGAAACGGCGGCCCGGCTTGCATGTAGATGCTCGTCGGATGCGCGAGCAACCGCGCGTCGCCCAGTTTCTCCGCCAGCCAATCGAACTTCCCGCGCAGCAGCACGCCGCCCGTCGGCGCGAGCGGCGGGTGCGGCGAGAGGAGCTGGCGGTAATCCGCGTGCCCGAGCGGAAAGTAGGCCTCGGGCACGTCCGCCAGCCAGGCGATCGCCTCTTTGGGCAGCGCGAACCCGGGCGTTTCGGGCTCCAATCCGGTCGATTCGACGCTCACGGACAACTCGCCCGGCACCTCGGCCGCCACGCGCACCAGGTGTTTCTCGGAAAAGGTCGGCTCGAAATGGAATTCGGCGAACTCGACCGGATACTTGAAAAACGCGCGCGCCGAGAGCTCGAGCGGCAGCGCGAGCGCACGCGGCAGACGCTCGAAGCCCACGACGCTGCGCAGAATCACGAGGCCGTGCCCCTCGCGCAAGCGCACGTACGCGCGGTAGTTCACCTGGTTCAATCTAAATGGCAGTGCCGGCCAGCCGCCGATGCGGCGCAGCACGTTGCGGCCGAGAAAAATCGACAGCCACGCGCGCTCCACGCCGTCGAGCGTCGTCGTCGCCGGCTCGAGGCCCGGCGGCAGCAAGGCCTGCAGCCGTTCGGGCGGCAGACTGAAGACGATCAGCGTGTAGCCCTCGAGGGTCAGATCGACCTCGAAGGGCAACATCGGCGTAACGACGTGCTCGCCGGTCGGCAAGCCGCTGGGCTCGAAAGGCATTTCCGCGACCTCGTCGGGGCTGGCATATCCGCTCCGATCCTAGGAATGACGCTCCTTTCTGGCAACAAATGAGCAGGGTTTTGCGCCACGATAGGGTAGAATGGAGCATGGCGCCGGACGGCGCTCGATGAAGGAGCAAGTTTCATGAGCCCGGTCAAAGTGGTTTTCGACGGCGCCCCCGGCACCGGCAAGTCCAAGACGCTGGAGTCGATCCGGCAATT
>DATNPP010000614.1:0-8595 GCA_036703175.1 Oscillatoriaceae cyanobacterium | reverse complement strand
TTATCGTGCCGCGTGCACGCGCGCCGAGGCGATCGCCGAGCTGCGCCGCGCGGCCGGCGGCCATTTCGACAGCGTCGCCGTGCAGGCGCTCGTCGAGGTGGTCGGCGACACGCCCGAGGCGGTGCCGCCCGAGTTGCCGGCGATCGCGCAGCCGGAGGCCCTGCTCGCGCAGGCGCCGCGACTGATCGCCTTGCTCGCCGAGCTGGTCGCCTCGGCGGACGAAGAGACCTTCTACGCGCGCTTCTTCGACGCGCTCGCGACCAACTGCGCGCTGGACGCCGTGACCGTGCACGTGATGCGCGGCGGCGCGCTGGCCTTCGCGCGCGGGCACGGATGGACCGTGCCCGGCCCGATTGTGCCCTGCGGCCTCGAAAACTATGCGGCCGGCGCCCGCGTGCCGGTTGCTTGCGCGGATCTCGCGGCCGATTCTCGCTGCGCGGACGCGCAAGCCCGCGCCGAAGGCCTGCGCGCGGCGGTCGCGCTGCCGCTCGTGGCCGCGGATCGCCTGCTGGGCGTGCTCACGGTCTACCGCCGTCGCTCGGCGGCCTGGACGCCCGAAGAGGAGACCGTGCTGGAACTGGCGTCGGCGATGCTCGCGGCCGGCCTCGCGGGCACGACGCTGCGCGCGCGGGCCGAGGAGCCGCTGGCGATCGACGCGCTCACGGGCCTTGTCACGCATCGCGTCTTCGTCGAGCGCACGAGTGCCGAGCTGGCCCGCAGCGTGCGCCATGATTTGCCGCTTTCCGCGGTGCTGATCGATCTGGACGACTTCGAGGCCTACAACGAGGCCCAGGGCTACGGCCTGGGCGACGAGGCGCTGCGCCAGGTCGCTCAAATGCTCGCGGAGCACGCGGGCCCCGCCGACGTGGTGGCGCGCTTCGGAGCGGACGCCTTCGCGATATTGCTGCCCGAGCGCAGCGCGAGCGCCGCGATGGAGCTCGCCGAGACGCTGCGCCAGGCGATCGCCCAATCCCCCTTTCCGAGCCGCCTGGCCGGCGGCGCGCGATTGAGCGCCTGCGTGGGCGTCGCGAGCAGCCAGGGCGGCGAGCATCGCGCGTTGCTGTCGGATCTCAAAACGGCGCTCGCGCGGGCGCGAAGCGAGGGAAGCAACCGGCTGCTGTTCCATGCCGGCGTGCGCGAGGAAGTCTAGCCTGCCCGCCGACGTCGCATGGGGTAGAATGACCCCATGCCCCGCCAATCGATGCGCGACGCGCTCCTGTATCTGCTGCTGGCCATCATCGCCGTGCTCACCATCGGCCCGTTCCTCTGGCTGCTGGTCACGGCGCTCAAGGGGCCGGCCGAGAACCTGTTCGCCTTTCCGCCGCGCTTGATCCCCGAGCAACCGACGCTCGCGAACTTCGGCAACGTCTGGCACGCGGTGCCCTTCGGCCGTTACGTCGTGAACAGCGTGCTCGTCTCGGTGCTCTCGGTGGTGCTGAATTTGCTCTTCGCGAGCCTCGCGGCCTACCCGCTCGCGCGAATGCGCTTCGCCGGGCGTGAGGCCTTCTTCTACGCGATTCTCGCGACCATGATGGTGCCTTTTCCGGTCATTCTCATTCCGCTCTTCGTGACCGTGATGAAGCTGCAAGCGGGCTTTATGGCCTTTCTGCCCGAGGGCCTCGCGAGTCCCTACTGGATGTACCTGTGGCTCGTGCTGCCCACGGCCGTGAGCGCGTTCGGCATCTTTTTGCTGCGCCAGGCCTTCGCGAGCGTGCCGCGCGAGCTCGAGGAGGCGGTCGTGATGGACGGCGGCACGGCGCTCGACATCTGGTGGAAGGTGATGATTCCCTTGTCGCGGCCGGCGATCGCCACGCTCGCGATCTTCACCTTCGTGGGCGCCTGGGGCGACTTTCTCTGGCCGTTGATCGTGCTCAAGGATCCCAATCTCTACACGCTGCCCGTGGGCGTCGCGTATCTCGCCGGCACGTTCAGCGCGGACTGGCGTCTGATCGCGGCCGGCTCGGTGCTGGCGATCGTGCCGATCATCGTCTTCTTTCTGCTACTCCAACGGCAGTTCGTCGGCGATGCGACGGCGGGGGCCGTCAAGGGTTAGACCACTTCGCCGTAGCCGGCTTTGCATGCCCGTCGTCGGCGCTTGTTCCATCGAGATTCGCTCACTGCGCCAAAATCGCCCTGCCGCCAAAGGCAGGTGCGAAGGGGCTTTTGGCCTCTTTGTACAAAGTTTTCGTGCGCGGCTGGAAATTTTGACGCTCCTGCCATTGTCGTTCGGGCGCCCAGCACCTAAGATCGATTGACAAGCACCTTTCGCAGGGCATGGAGGGAGGAGCGATGCGCGTGAACAGCCACCTGGGGCCAAACACGATCACCGTGGAATTCGTCGACCTTGAAAAGGCCGTTTCCGACTTCCAAGCGCGCCGTCAAGAGCGCGACGCCGCGCTGTGGACGATGGGCGAGATCCTCGTGCGCGTGTTTCGGGCGATCTACGCGTCCGAAACCATGAAGCGCGAGTTCGCGAAGCAGGGCATGACCTTGCGCCGTTTCGCGCGGGAAGTGGGCGCCACGCCCCAGTTCCTCACCGCGTTGCGGATGACGACGCTGGCCTTTCCGTCCAAGGAGCGCAATCCGGATCTGAGTTGGGAACACCACTATGCGATCGCGCGCGAGCTGGGCCATGAGGCCCCCGCCGTGCGGCGGCGCTGGCTGCGCGACGCCTCGAAGCACGAGTGGAGCGTGCCGCAACTCAAGCGCGCTTTGGCCGCCCGCAAGCCGCAGGTGCCCACCATGACCGCCGAAGAGCGTGTGACGCGATTGCGCCGCCAACTCGCGGAGGCCGAAGCCGAGCTGCTGCTGCTGCGCCAGGACCGCACCGGGCCGCGACGGAAGTAGGGTATAAGACCCCTGGCGCGAGCCGGGAGGTCGTATGGCGAGTCGTAGCATCCGAGCGGGCATGACGGCCCTGGCGCTGTGGGCGCTTCTCGGCGCGAGCGCATTCGCCGAGCCCACGCGCGTCGCGCACGCGCATGCGCAGCCGAGCGCCGAATCGCTCTGGCAGCAGGGCCGCCAGGCGGCCGCGCACGGCTCGCTCGACGAGGCGGTGCGCTACTACCAGCTGTCGCTCGTCAAGGACCCTCAGCGCGTCAGCACGCTCGCGGATCTGGCCGGCGCGCTCGCGGATCTCGAACGCTGGGACGAGGCCCGCGAGGCCTTCGAGCGCTGGCTCGCCCATGCGCCGACGGACGCCGACGCCCTCAACGGCTTGGGCTACGTGCACTACCGCCAAAAGCGCTACGGCCAGGCGATTACTTTCTACCGCCGCGCGCTCGCGCAGCGCGACGATCCGCAGTTCCACCTCAACCTCGGCCTCGCGCTGTTGGGCCAGGAGCGCTGGGGCGAGGCCGAGGATCAGTTCGACGCCACGCTTTCCATCGATCCGAACAGCTACTGGGCGCTGAACGATCGCGGCTACGTGCTTGAACAGCAGGGCCAGCTCGACGACGCCGCGGATTCCTACGAGGCGGCCTGCCGGGTCGCGAAGCAGGACATCACGGCGCATCTCAACTTCGGCGGTTTGCTGCTCGAGCAAAGCGAGCCCGCCGAGGCGGCCTGGATCTTCCGCGACGCGCTCAAGCGTCAGGAGCGCTCCGCGGACGCCCATCTGGGCTTCGCGATGTCGCTCGACGAGCTGGGGCGGCCGGACGAGGCCTATCTCGAGACGCGCGTGGTGCTGGCGCTGAATCCCCGCAATCCCTCGGCGTTTCATCTGCTCGCGGCGCTCGAGAAGGAGCGCCATCACTGGGCGAACGCGATCGCCGCGATCGATCGGGCGATCGCCCTGGACGACCACAACGCGGGCTACCACCTGATGCGCGGCCAGTTGCTGCAGGCCGACGGCCGCACCCGCTCGGCCATGGCGGACTATGCCCGCTACGTGGCGCTCGCCCCCGACGAGGCGCGCAACTCCGAAGCCGCGCTCGCACTGCGTATCTGGCGCGAGACCGGCCGCTGACTTGCGCATCCCGGCGCCATCTGCTACCATGGCTTCGCGGAGTAGAGCAGTCCGGTAGCTCGTCGGGCTCATAACCCGAAGGTCACAGGTTCAAATCCTGTCTCCGCAATCCACCGGGAGGCGCAAGCCTCCCGGTTTTTTTCTTGACCCGCTCGGCGGCAGGCGTTATACTCGCCGCGACGAAGTGGTTCGGGTAATCGCGGGCCTCGGCCCGAGGAAAGTCCGAGCTCCACAGGGTAGGACGCTGGGTAACGCCCAGTGAGGGTAACCTCGAGGACAGTGCCACAGAAAGAAACCGCCCGCAAGGGTAAGGGTGCAAAGGTGGGGTAAGAGCCCACCAGCGGCAGGGTGACCTGCCGGCTCGGTAAACCCCGTCCGGAGCAAGACCAAGCAGGGGAGTCGAGGCGACCCGCTGATCCCCGGGTCTGGTCGCTAGAAACGTCCGGCAACGGCCGTTCCAGATAGATGATTGCCGCCCCGCGAGGGGTACAGAACTCGGCTTACAGAGCCACTTCGTCCGAGAGCCCCCGCAAGGGGGCTCTCGTTATGTGATTTTCCACTAGCGGGGGCGGGACCGGTTGCGACGAACCGGAGTTTTCACGCCCTCGGCGCCCGCGATCGCCTGCACCGCGGGAGCGTCGGGCGATGCCTTCGGTCGGGCCTCGATGTAGAGCGTCACCCCACAGGCGTCCGCGTACTTGATGACCTGACGCATCGAGGGCGGCTGGCTCTTGGGGGATTCCAGGCGCGTCACGGCATTGCGCGGGGTGCCCATGCGGGCGGCTACCTGCTCTTGGGTCAATCCAGCCGCCTCGCGCGCGTGGCGCAGCGTGCGGGCGATCGCCTGGGCGGGATAGCGGGAATCGTGAATGGCGACCACCTGGGGCATGGCTTCGAGGCCGGCAATCGCTTCATCAATCGTTTCGCCGCCTACCGGCGCGAAGCCGCTCTTGCTCCCGGCGTTTGCGTTCTTGTTCCGCATCATAAGCTTTCACCTCTTTCATGCGCTCCTGGGCCAGCTTCAGATCTTTCGCCGGGGTCTTCTGGGTCTTCTTGATGAGGGCATGCAAGTACCAGAGCCGCTGCCCCTTCAAGAAGCAGTAGAAGACCCGGGCGATGCCGTCCTCGCCATTCAGGCGAAACTCGTAAAGCCCACCGCCTAACGATTTGGAGAGCTTGGCAGTGATGCCGGCCGGCCCATGTTCGCGCAAGGCATTCAGGGCGCGCAGGTGGTCGGCCTTTTGCCCGGCGTCGAGCAGGCCGCCATCCTCCTCGCTTGCAGTGACGAGGGCCTTTACCTCCGGATTGAAATAGTGCAGGGTCCACGTCATCGTTATTAATGTAACAAATTTGTGACCCTGGCACAAGCGAAACTTCGCCTCGCCGCCTCGGTCAGCGCCAGCCGCAGCCGACCTCTCGTCCTAACTGTGCGAGGTTGGCGTGGTCCCCTCGGACATGAGGTTGGCCACCAACGAGGCGGCTCGCAAATCGGCGAGATTTGTACCATTAAGTCGGAGCGGCGGGACAGGCGCTCCGAGCGACACGGCTTTTGCATTGACCGAGGGAGCGTTCAGACCATAATGTAGCCGATCGCCAGCCGGAAAATTTCCTGGGCGGCCCGCTCGCTGGGCAGCTCGAGAATGGGGTGCAGCACGAAATCATGCACGAGCTTGGAGACGGCGCGATGTAGCACCAAGGCCTTCACGTGCGGGTCAGGCAGGCCCCGAGCGTCGAGGTAGCGCGTGAGCCCCGCGACCATCTCCTCCTGGAAGTTCGCCAGCGGCGACCCCATCTCGTCCATCAAGGCGCGATCCTCGAACATCAGGCAGAGCAGGCGAGGCCGCGTCTCGTGCAGCGCCACCATGCAATCGATGAACCGCCGCAAGGCGACGTCCGGCGGCGGGTTGTCGGCCAACCAGTCGAGGGACGCGCGCTGGAGCCCGCGCCCATGGGCGATGATGGACTCGGCCACCGCCGCCAGGAGCGCCCGCTTGTTCGGAAAGTATTGGTACAGCGAGCCCACGGACACCCCGGCCCGCTCGACGATGCGCTCGGTGGTGCCGCCTTCGAGCCCATGAGCCTCGAACACGTCGGCCGCCGCCTGCAAGATGGCCTCCACCGTCTGGCGCGCGCGTGCCTGCGTGGGGCGCTTGCGCGGGGCGATGGACGCGTCGTCGGATGGGGTCATCGGGGCCTCCGAACCCGAGGGACACCGCGCGGGAAATAAGGCCCATCCGCGGCAGAGCCGCCTGAATAGGGCGTTTTGCGCCGTGGCCGAATGCGAGTTCACAATGTGAGGAATCCCTCATATTATAGCTCATGGACACGCTCCACTCCAGAAAGGAGGCTCGGATGAGCTTTGATACCCCTCGCTACGACGTCGTGATCGTCGGCGGCGGCCCCGCCGGCCTGCAGGCCGCCATGACCCTCGGCCGCGCCCGCCGCCGCGTGCTGCTCGCCGCCGCCGGCCTGCCCCGCAACGTCGCGGCGGCCCACTCGCATAATTTCTTCACCCGCGACGGCGTGCCCCCGCTGGAGCTCTTGCGCCTCGGCCGCGAGCAGCTCGCGACCTACCCCACCGTCGAGTTCGTCGAGGCGGAGGTGACGGACGTCGTGCGCCACGAATCGGGCTTCGAGGTGACGATGGGCGTTCGCCGCGTGCTGGCCCGCAAGATCCTGCTGGCCGCGGGCATGCGCGACGAGCTGCCGGCGATCCCCGGCCTGGGCGAGGTCTGGGGTTCGAGCGCCTTCACCTGTCCCTACTGCCACGGCTTCGAGTTCGCCGACCAGCCTTTCGTGATCCAGACCCGCGGCGCGGAGGGCTTGCAATTCGCCACGCTGATGCGCGGCTGGAGCCGGGATCTGGCAATCGCCACCCAGGGCCCGGACGCCTTCACCCCCGAGGAGGCGGCCCGGCTGAAGGCGCTCGGCATCCCAGTCCACGAGTCGCCCATCGCGCGCCTAGAGACCGAGAACGGGGCCGTCTCCGCCGTGCGGCTCGAAGACGGCACGCTGCTTCCGTGCCGGGCATTCCTGATCCGCCCCAAGCAGTCCCAGCGCGTCGCCTTCCCGGCGGCACTTGGCGCGACGCTCACCGAACATGGCGTCTGGAAGACCGTAGACATGTTCGGCCAGACGGAGGTGCCCGGCCTTTACGCCGCGGGCGACGCAAGCCAGATGTTCCCGGCCATCGTGATGGCCGTCTCCACCGGCGCCCTGAGCGGGGCCGGGATCAACGTGGCCCTGGCAATCGAGGACGCCGACGCCGTGGTCAGGCAACCCGCCGGGACACCATAACGCCTCTGTCGGCGTGCACGCTTCGCCGCCCAGGTCAGACGCTCCCGTGTCCCACCTCTTAAACGTTCAATCAAGAGCCGAGATGGGGGAATGTGAGCGACGCCTTAAACGGAAGTTCAAAAGGCACCGAGTTCGACCGGACAAACGTTCGTTCAAGGATTCGGCGAAACGAGTGAAGGATGCGGGAAACGCCCGACTGCACCTTTTCGTGAGAGGATCGGTAGGCAAAACACGCTTTGGGCGTGACTTGAGGTTGCTTCTGAAGAGTATAATCGTACACCTCGCGCAACCGGTGCTTTTTCGAATGCTTGAAGATGCCGGACACCACCGCAGGCTCTCGTCATGTGATCCCGATCGCGGCCCCGCGTGGCCGAAAGGCCCACAATCAGCATGGATTCATCGCCATTCCGCCATCAGCCCGTTCTGCTGGACGAGGTGCTCGCGACGCTGGATCCGCGGCCTGGCCAGCGTGTCCTCGACGGCACGGTGGGCGGCGGCGGCCACGCCTCGGCGCTTCTCGAGCGCGTGTTGCCGGACGGTTTCCTCTACGGCGTGGACCAGGATCCTGCGGCGCTCGACGCGGCGCGCGAGCGGCTTTCGGCCGTGAGCGATCGCTTCGAGCTCTTTCGGGCCAACTTCGAGGCGATCGGCACGCTGCCGTTGCCGCCTCTGGACGCGGTGCTGCTGGATCTCGGGGTCTCCTCGCCGCAGTTGGACCGCTCGGAGCGCGGCTTCAGCTTCTCGAGGGAAGGGCCGCTGGACATGCGCATGGATCCGGATCGACCCACCACGGCGGCGGATCTGATCAACGGGGAAAGCGAATTCGAGCTGGCGCGCATCTTCTTCGAGTACGGCGAGGAGCGTCACAGCCGCAGGCTGGCCCGGGCGATCGTGAAGCGGCGGACCGAGGTCGGCCCGTTCACGGACACGCTCGCTCTCGCCGAGTTCGTGCGCGGCCACCTGCCTCGCGACGTCAGCGGCATTCACCCCGCCACGCGCGTCTTTCAGGCCCTGCGCATCGCCGTCAACGACGAGCTGGGCGTGCTCACGCGGGTGCTACCGGTGGCGCTGGAGTTGCTCAAGCCGGGCGGGCGATTGGCGGTCATCAGCTTTCATTCGCTCGAAGATCGCATGGTGAAACAATTCTTCAAGCAAGAGGCGCACGGCTGCGTCTGTCCCCCCCGGCAACCGGTCTGCACCTGCGGGCGCACCCCCCGTCTGCGCATTATGACAACCAAGCCCCTCGTGGCGACGCCCGAAGAACGGCATTGCAACCCGCGCGCGCGCAGTGCTAAACTCAGAGTCGCTGAACGTCTTCCTTGAGGACCCTT
>DATNPP010000609.1:0-1597 GCA_036703175.1 Oscillatoriaceae cyanobacterium | reverse complement strand
GGACGCGTCGAGGTCCGCGAGCGCTACCCGCAGAACGGCAGCTCGGGGCGCCACAGCTGGCATCTCACCTCGACCTACACCATCACGGCACCGGCAGGCACCCGCGTCACCGCCAAGTCGATCAGCGGCGACATCAGCGTCAGCGACATCGCCGGCGACGTCACGGTCGAGACGGTCAGCGGGAACGTCACGCTCGCCGGCCTCGGCCGCGTGTCCAACGCGCGGTCGGTCTCGGGCAATGTGGATGTCTCGAATACGCGCGTCGAAGGCGGCTTGACGATCGGCAGCGTCAGCGGCGACGTCGTCGCCCGCAAAGTGACGGCGGAACACCTCGCCCTCTCCTCGGTCAGCGGCAATATCACGGTCGAGGACGTCCAGTGCGGCCGGGTCGAGGGCCACACGACGAGCGGCAACACGCGATTCACGGGCATGCTCGCGAAGAGCGGCCACTACGAGCTCAAGTCGTTCTCGGGCGATGTCCGCCTGGCGCTCTCGGGTGAGACGGGCTTCGAAGTCGAGGCGTCGTCGTTCTCCGGCGGGGTGCGCTCGGATCTGCCCCTGACGACCCACGGCGACGAGGAAGGCCAGGCCCGGCGCCGCCGCCGCACCCTTTCCGGCACCTACGGCGACGGCAGCGCCGTCCTCACGCTGACGACGTTCTCCGGCTCCATCGTCATCAGCAAGCGCTAGCCGTCCACCTCATCCGCTGGCATTCGCCTTGCTTCCGACGCTCCGGGGCGCCGTCTGCGCGGCATCCCGATATAATCGGATACAGTCGGGCTCTACGAGTCGTACGGCCCGCGCGATCTTTCTGTTGGAGGCGAAGATGAAGCAGTGGGTGATCGCAGGCGCGATAGCAGGGTCGCTGGCGCTCGGCGGGTCCGCGCTGGCGCAAACGCCCGCGCAGCAGCCGTCCTCGACGGGCCAGACCTCGGAGCAGGCACCGGCACCGAAGGCCTCGAAGGCGAAGAAGCCCGCCATGCACTCGAGCGCGGGCGCAACGGACGACCAGGCGGGCGCGCACAAGGAACCGAAGCAGCAGCCGAACACGACCGAGAACGCCGAGGTGAGCGACTCGGCGATGACGCTCGGCACGGTCCACATCCCGAAAGCCGTCAAGGCCGACAACAAGCCTCTGGCGGCGGGCACCTATCAGGTCCGCCTGACGGCCGACGAGGCCAAGCCGGACGCCGTCGGCACGAGCGGCAAGCTCGAGCGCTGGGTCGAATTCGTCCAGCACGGCGAGGTCAAGGGGCGCGAGGTCGTCAGCATCGTCCCGAAGGACGAGACGAAGATGGTCCAGAAGGACACCCCGCCGGCGCCGGGGACGTCCAAGGTCCAGATGCTGAAGGGCGGCGACTACCTGCGCGTCTGGATCAACAAGGCCGGCACGCAGTACTTGATTTATCTCGTACCGTAGGCTACGGGCTTTAGGCTTTAGGTGGGCTTTGGGCAGTACCCAAAGCCCAAAGCCCAAAGCCCAAAGCCTAAAGCCTGGAGCCTAGATCGCCATCACGTCGAACTGTTCGTGGTGGAGGTGCGCGTCGGGACGCAGCGTGATCGCCTTCCCGATGAGCGCCTGCATCTCGCGTAGGGT
>DATNPP010000554.1:0-1681 GCA_036703175.1 Oscillatoriaceae cyanobacterium | reverse complement strand
CGTCAACGGTGAGGCCGTTGCCGTGGCGGACAACATGCGGCGCGGCTATCTCGATATCCGCCGCCGGTGGAAGCCGGGCGACACGATCAGCCTGGAGCTCCCCATGCCGGTCGAACGCGTCTACGCCAACCCCGAGGTGCGCACGGACGTCGGCCGCGTGGCTCTGAAGCGCGGCCCGCTCGTCTATTGCGCCGAGCAGGTCGACAACGCGGTCGCGGTGCCGCGCCTGCGCCTGCCGCGCGGGGCAGCCGTATCGGCCGCGACGCGGCGCGATCTGTTCGATGGCATCGTGACGCTGGTGGCCGAGGGCAGCGCCGTCGCCGGCGACTGGCGCGACGATCTCTACCGCACCTCGCCGCCCGAGATCGCGCCGGCCACTTGGACAGCCGTGCCGTATTTCCTCTGGAACAATCGTGCGCCGGGCGCGATGGCCGTCTGGATACCTGAAGCCTGACGACTGCATTCCGACGGCCGTCGGCCGCCTCGGCCGCGTCCGGTGCGAAGCGCGAAAATGTCGGGCTTCGCCAATCCTCGTCTTGACTCGCTACCTGTATACTGTATCCAATTTAACGCGCGCTGAACCCAATGCCTGACAGGAGCGAGCCCCTATGACTGCGACCCTTACCCGACCTTTGAATCCCGATGAACTGCGCACGGCCCTCGAGAACGCGATCAAGGGCAAGAGTGCGAACAAGGCGCCCTTCAGCGTCGCGTGGGCAAGCGGCAAGCTGAGCCGCGACCATCTCGCGCGCTGGGCCGAGAATCACTACCACTACGTCGGCCCGTTCGCCGACTACCTCGCCTGCATCTACGCCCGCATGCCCGACACCTACGTCGAGGCCAAGGACTTCCTCCTCCAGAACATGTACGAGGAAGAGATCGGCGGCGACCGCCACACCGACCTGCTCATCCGCTTCGCCGAGGCCTGCGGCACGACGCGCGCCCGCGTCGAAGACCCCGACAACATGACCGCGACCACCCGTGGCCTGCAGAGCTGGTGCTACTCGGTGGCCATGCGCGAGGACCCGATCGTCGCCGTCGCCGGCCTGGTCGTCGGCCTCGAATCGCAGGTGCCGTCGATCTACCGCAAGCAGACGCCGACGCTGCGCGAGAAGTACGGCTTCACCGACGAGGAGGTCGAGTTCTTCGACCTGCACATCGTCTCCGACGAGATCCACGGCGAGCGTGGCTACCAGATCGTGCTCGAGCACGCCCGCAGCGTCGAGCTGCAGCAGAAGTGCCTGAAGATCTGCGAGATCGGCGCTCAGATGCGCCTACTCTACACGACCGCGCTCTACTACGACTACGTCGCCAAGGACGTTCCGCTCTCGGCCCTCGAGCGCGTCGAGCGGAAGGTGCCGGAGGACGAACGCGAACTGCTCCAGGCCTGATCGGTGCCGGTCGTAACGCTGCGCAAGGGGGACAACGTCTACGTCGACGAGGTCAAGCCCAACACCAACCTGGTCGTGCGGGCCGGCATTCGTCAGTTCCCCTACCCCAACTTCAAGTACCGGTGCGGGATGGGAAAATGCGCAACCTGCGCCAGCCGGATCATCAGCGGGGGCGAGCATCTGCCCGCCCCCAACTGGAAAGAGAAGAAGATACTGGGGGACAAGCTGGACCAGGGCTACCGCCTGGCCTGCCAGCTCTGGATCACCCACGACATCGAACTGACCCAGGA
>DATNPP010000552.1:0-2228 GCA_036703175.1 Oscillatoriaceae cyanobacterium | reverse complement strand
AAGGTCCCATGACGGCGCCCACGGCCATCAGCCCGCAGCGCCGGCGCGAGATTCTTGATGCCCTCCGGCGCGGCACCGTGCCTTCCCAGGGGCTCGACGCCTTCGCCGTGGGACTCGACCGCTTCACCTCCGCCATCGAGGCGGAGTTTGACGCCGTGGCGGCCGGGCAGGGCGCCTTCAAAGCCGTCCGTGGCGAGTACGGCTGCGGCAAGACCTTCTTCGCCCGCTGGCTCCAGGAGCACGCCAAGCGGCGGGGGTTCGCCACCGCGGAGGTCCAGATCTCCGAGACCGAAACCCCGCTCCACCACCTCGAGACCGTCTACCGGCGCCTCGTCGAGCGCCTCGCCACGGCCGATCATCGTCAGGGCGCTTTCCGCTCAGTGATCGACGGTTGGTTCTATGGCCTCGAGGAGATCGTGCTCACCGAGGGCAATGTGGCGCCCAACGACGGCCCCGGGCTCGTCGCCGCGACCAACGCCTTGATGGAGAAGAAGCTCGCTGAGGTCAGTCGGGTGGCACCGGCCTTTGCGGCCTGCTTGCGGGCCTACCGCGAGGCGATCGCCACCGGCCAGAACGAGGTGGCCGACGGCCTAGTTGCATGGCTTACCGGCCAGCCGCACGTCTCCGCCAGCGTGAAGCGCGCTGCAGGCGTGAAAGGCGAGGTCGACCACTTCGCTGCGCTCGGCTTCCTTCAGGGCCTGCTCGTGATCCTGCGTGATGCCGGCTATTGCGGCCTGGTGCTCGTACTCGACGAGGTCGAAACCTTGCAGCGTGTTCGCGCGGACGCGCGAGATAAGGCATTGAACGCCCTCCGTCAGCTCATCGACGAGGTCGATGGGGGTCGCTTCCCGGGACTTTACGTGCTCGTCACCGGCACGACGGCGTTCTTCGAGGGGCCGCAGGGCATCCAGAGACTTCCTCCACTCGCGCAACGCCTGCACGTGGAGTTCTTGCCAGAAGTCCGCTTCGACAACCCTCGAGCACCACAGATCCGGCTACCGGCCTTCGACATGACGCGGTTGATCGCCGTCGGCTCGCGCGTCCGCGACCTGTACGCTCAGGACGCGCACGCGGGCGACCGCGTCCGTGCGCTCGCCGATGACGCACTTGTCCAGCGGTTGGCCGATGGCGTCGCCGGCAAGCTGGGTGGCAAAGTCGGAGTGGCGCCGCGCCTTTTCCTGAAGAAGCTGGTAGGCGAGGTGTTGGACCGGGTCGATCAGTTCGAGGACTTTGACCCAGCGCGCGACTATCACCTCACCGTGGCCGAGTCGGAGATGGCCGGTGCCGAGCGCCGGGCGGCGCAGGGCGTGGACGACATCGTCCTCGACGACATATGACCGCGGAGCTACACCCGCTCGTCGCGCACCATCTCGTGAACTCGCTGGGCTGGCCGGGGCTGCGTCCAGTCCAGGAGGCAGCGCTCGAGCCAATCCAGTCAGGCGAGGACGTGTTGGTAATCGCGCCGACGGCCGGCGGTAAGACCGAGGCCGCGATGTTGCCTTTGCTGTCGCGTATGCTGGAGGAACGTTGGTCCGGGCTGGGCGTGCTCTACATTTGTCCCATCCGGGCGCTACTGAACAACCTGCTGCCCCGTGTGCAGAAGTACATGGCGTTCGGCGGGCGGCGAGCCGGCCTCTGGCATGGCGACGTCGGCCAGACCGCCCGCAAGCGCATCCTTGCCGATCCGCCCGAGCTGCTGCTGACGACCCCGGAATCACTCGAGGCCATGCTGATCGGCCCGCGAATCGAACACGAGAGCCTGTTCGGTTCGCTGCGCGCTGTCGTCGTCGACGAGCTACACGCCTTCGCCGGGGACGATCGCGGCTGGCACTTGCTGGCTCTGCTCGAACGGCTAGGCCGGATCGCCGGCCGAGACCTCCAGCGCATCGGGCTATCCGCGACCGTCGGCGACTCCGTGGGCCTTGCCACGTGGTATACAGGCGCCGAACGCCCGCCCGCTCGAGTGATTGTCCCAAAGGCGGTGAAGACCAGCGAGCCCGAGGTGATGCTCGACTACGTCGGCACCACGGCCAACGCCGCCACGGTGATCGCGAAACTGCACTCCGGCGAGAAGCGCCTGGTCTTCTGCGATAGCCGCGCCCGCGTCGAAGAGCTTGCCCAGGAACTGCGCGGGCATGGCGTCGAGACCTTTGTCTCACATGGCTCCCTCGGCCAGGACGAGCGTCGCCGGGCTGAAGCGGCCTTCGCCGAGGCGACGAACTGCGTAA
>DATNPP010000534.1:0-12188 GCA_036703175.1 Oscillatoriaceae cyanobacterium | reverse complement strand
ACTCGTGGCCCCAGGGGGCGACGGCCCGCATGAAGAAACGCCGGTAGGCGCCGCCGACATTGGGGCCCAGCTCGACGACGGCCTCGTTTTCGTCACTGATGCCATACAGACCGATCAGGCTCGGCCAGGCGGGCAACTCCTGCCAGCGCTGGTAGACCGCGAGCGAATCGGCACTCAGGCCGTCGGCCGGCGCATCGAGCTGGGGCATCCAGCCGCGCAACGACACGGCCCAGTTGCCCTTGCCGACCATGCGCGCGGTCTCCCAGTCGCCGCCGAGCGGCGTGAGGCCAATCGGCACGGCGGCGGCGGGGCGGGCGATCGCCAGGAATGCGAGTAAGGCCCAGGGCCAGGCGCGCTTCATCAGCGCAGCCTCAGCACGGAGAGGCCGAAGTCCGCTCCGAAGGCCAGATAACGGCCATCCGGCGAGACTTCCAGCTGGCCGGCCGACAAGGAGGCGACGTTCTTCCAGCGGTGCAGCACGTGGCCGATCAGGTCGATCTCCTCGATGTCGCGGTTCTGGGCCAGAAAGACGTGTTTGCCGTCCGGCGCCCAGGCGTAGGCGGTGGCGGTCGGATCCAGCAAACGGCCCGCGCCGTACAGCGTGCGCATGTACACGCCCGCCGCGCCCGCCTTCACGAGCAGCCACTTGCCGTCCGGAGAAATCGCCGGCTCTTTGCCGTCCGGCAGCGGGATCACGCCGGTGGCGCCGACCATCAACAAGCGCTCCGTGGGATCGCCCTCGGTGTCCACCGTGCTCACGATGACGCTGCGATTCGAGTTCCAGCCCACGATCGATTGGACCGCGTAAGGTAGGTGCAGATCGACCAGGTGCGTGGGGCCGCCCGTCACGTCGACGAGCGCCAGGTGCATCGTTTGATCCAGGGCCTGCGCGATGAAGGCGATGCGCTTGCCGTCGGGCGAGATGTGCAGGCTCTCGGGCTTGATCTGGCCCTGGAAGAGGGCGCGGCCCGCCGTCTCGTGCAGTTGCTGAACCACCAGATAGTCGCTGCCCGGCGCCGGCAGGTTTTGATCCGAGGGCGCCGGATCCGGCGTGCTCTCATTCGAATCGGGGCCGGGTTGCACGTAGGCGAACGTCTCGTTCCAGACCGCCAGGCTATGGCGCACCGCGGCTTGCACGGTGGCGCGGGCGAGATGGTTCGGGCCCGGAGCCCACACGTAGAGCTGCACGGGATCGTCCGCGGTGGTGTTGCCGAAGAACGCCAGCCGATCGTTCGGCATCCAGCCCGGCTCGTAGGCCAGAAAGCTCGCCATGCGCACGACGGCGGGAGGCGCCGCGTGCGGCGCCGCATGCGGGGCCGGAAGGTGTCCCTTGGCGAGCGCCGGGGACGCCGCCAGGGCGATCGCGAGGGCCGCGAGCCGATGGCGCATGCTAGCCTCCGTGGAACTTCTGGGCCGTCCAGGTGATGTTGGCGAGCGAGTACCAGTAGAACATGCCCGCGTATGCAAGCGGCACCACCCAGACCACGGGGCTCGCGGCCCAGGTGTAGCCCTTGACGAGCGCCAGCACCACCGCCAGCAGCACGCCGTTGATGAGCACGCCCTGCACGAGGCCGAAGCGCAGCAGCCAGCCGGTGCCGAGGCGCTGGGCGAGCGGCCATCGCATGCGAATCGCCGCGAAGACCGCCGCCAGGCCGAGCAGAAAGGCTGCCGCGCTCAGCACCATCGTTTTTTACGGGTACAGGCCGCGGACCTTGGTGGCCTCGGCCACCGCGCCCACGCCGACCGAGTACGCCGCCATGCGGAAGGAGAGCCCTTCGCGATCGACGGCCTGCGCCACCTGGGAGAAGGCCCGCGTCAGAATCCGGCGCAGGCGGTCGTTGACCTCTTCCTCGCTCCAGAACAGCTGGCTCATGCCCTGCACCCACTCGAAGTAGCTGACGACCACGCCGCCGGCGTTGCTCAGAATGTCCGGCACGATGGTCACGCCGCGCTTCTCGAGGATCGCCTCGCCGCCCGGCGTCGTCGGGGCGTTGGCCGCCTCGATGATGAACTGGGCCTTGATGCGATCGGCGTTCTCGGGAGTGATCACGCTCTCGAGCGCCGCGGGAATCAATACCTCGGTGTCGAGCGTGAGCAGATCGGCGTTCGAGATCTTATCCGCCTCGCCGTATCCCTCGAAGCTGCCGTGCTCCTTGTAGTGGGCCATGACGGCGGGAATGTTGAGGCCGTTGGCGTTGGTGATGCCGCCGCGCCAGTCGCTCACGGCGATGACCTTGGCGCCCATCTGATGCAGCAAGTTGGCGGTGACGCCGCCGACGTTGCCGAAGCCCTGAATCGCGACGCGCGTGCCGGCGACGCGACGGCCCGCATGGCGCAGCGTCTCGTCGAGGACGATCGTCACGCCGCGGCCGGTCGCCTCGGAGCGGCCCAGCGAGCCGCCCACGCAGATCGGCTTGCCCGTGACGATGCCCGGCACGGCGTAGCCCTTGTTGACGCTGTAGGTGTCCATGATCCAGGCCATCTCGCGCGGTCCGGTGTTCACGTCCGGCGCGGGAATGTCCTTCTTGGGATCGATGATCGGAATCAGATCCGAGGTGAAACGGCGCGTGAGGCGCTCGAGCTCGCCGACGGACAGCTCGCGCGGATCGACGGTGATGCCGCCCTTGGCGCCGCCGAAGGGCAAGCCCACCAGCGCGCACTTCCAGGTCATCAGCATGGCGAGGGCGCAGAACTCGTCCATCTCGGCCATCTGGTGGAAGCGCAAGCCGCCCTTGTAGGGGCCCAGCGCGTTGTTGTGTTGAACCCGGTAGCCGGAGAAGACCCGGATGCTGCCGTCGTCCATGCGGACGGGAGAGTGAACGGTGACGATGCGATCCGGGTGGGCCAGGCGGTTGTACATGCTCTGGCCCAGGCCCATGATGTCGATGACTTTGGCGAGCTGCTGCTGTGCGCCCGCGAGAGGCGACTCGGCCTGGGGTTCGGTCAATAACATGAGAGAATCCTCTTATCTCACGATGATAACGGTGACGGCGACGTTGGCGTCTGCCCCGATCGTACCACACTCGACTTACAGCGGGCAATGGTGCGAGTCGGCTTCTGACGGGCCTCTTTGCCGTACGAGCACACCATTGTGACTCCGCTTACGGCCATGCGCTCCGACGCGGCCTAGAATGAGACTTTCATCGCCGAAGGCTCCCA
The DNA here is from genome assembly GCA_036703175.1 of Oscillatoriaceae cyanobacterium. Taxonomy (GTDB): domain Bacteria; phylum Cyanobacteriota; class Sericytochromatia; order S15B-MN24; family JAQBPE01; genus DATNPP01. Next base: position 9,029 of record DATNPP010000534.1, on the reverse strand, counting down.
TGGACACTCAGATCGCCTACGTGAACGCGCGCACGGCGCGCGCCAGATTGGTCGACGGCGTGCTGCACGTGCGCATGCCTCGCCAGTGGCCGGCCGATTTTCAGGCCAAGACGATCGCCAAGTTCGAGCGCTGGGGGCGCAAGCAGCTGGAGCTTGCGAGCACGCTGCCGCCGATCTCGGCCTGGGACGGCCAGGAGTGGACGCCCGAGGCTTTCGTCCGGCATGTGCGATCGCTGAACGACGAGACGCTGCGCGTGCCGCTAAAAGGCGTGCGCATCGGCGAGGCCAAGCGCACGCGCTTGGCGCAGGCGAACACGCGCACCGGCGTGTTGACCTTCTCGCGCTACGCCATCAACGGCATGCCCGAGCGCGCGCTGCGCTATCTGATTCTGCATGAGCTGGCGCATCTGCTCGAGGCCAACCACTCGTCACGCTTCTGGCGATTGGTGGAGCGCTTCGAGCCCGATTACAAGCGCCAGCGGGCGATCGCCCAGGCCCACCACGCGCGCATGGTCGAGAGCACGCCGCCGCCGTCGCCCGTTTCGGCGCCCGTCGAGCCGGACCAACACCCGTTCGGGCCGCTGTTCAGCTTTTTGCCCCCCGCTTGAGCCCTTGTCCGAAACGCAGGGATTCTTCGGGCATTTCGACAAAGGCGCACGGCCTCCGCGGCTCTAGAATCGGCTGCAGAGAAAGGGGGCCCGCATGCAAGCATTCGAAATCGCACTCTGGCTCGCCATCGGCGTGGTGCTTTACGCCTACTTCGGCTACGGGCTCGTGATCGCCGTCGTCAGCCGGCTCTGCGCGCGCCCGGTGGCGCATTCGGACGCGCTGCCCCACGTCACCTTGCTGATCGCGGCCTACGACGAGGAGTCCGTGATCGGCGCCAAGATCGAGAACAGCCTCGCGCTCGATTATCCGCGCGATCGCCTGGAGATTCTCGTGGTGGCCGACGGCAGCCGCGACGGCACGTGCGCGGTCGTCGAGCGCTACGCCGCGCAGGGCGTGCGATTGGAGTACCAGAGCGAGCGCCGCGGCAAGATTCACGCCGTGAACCGCTGCGTGCCGCTCGCGCGCGGCGAGGTGGTCGTCTCGTCGGACGCGAACTCGATGTTCGCGCGCGACAGCTTAAGAAAGCTGGTGCGCAACTTCGCCGATCCGAAGGTGGCCCTGGTCGCGGGCGAAAAGCGCATCGCGCGCGACGACGGCACCGTGAGCGACGGCGAAGGCCTCTACTGGCGCTACGAGTCCTGGTTGAAGCGCCTCGATTCGAGCGTCAGCTCGGTGATGGGCGCGGCGGGCGAGATCTTTGCGATTCGCAAGGCGTGCTTCGCGCCGCCCGCGCCGGATTCGATCATCGAGGACTTCGTGCTCTCGATGGGCCTGGTCGCGGACGGCTGGCGCGTCGTTTACGAGCCCGAGGCGATTTCGCTCGAAGAGGCCTCGCCGAACGCCCGCGAGGAGTTCAAGCGCAAGGTGCGCATCTGCGCCGGAGGCTGGCAGGCCGTCATTCGGCTCTGGCCCCTGCTCACGCCGCGCTACGGGCTCATCGCCTTCCAGTACGTCTCGCATCGCGTGCTGCGCTGGGTGGTCGTGCCGTTTCTGCTGCCGCTGATTCTGTTGCTGAACGTCGCGCTGGCGTCGCAGGCGCCCTACGGTGTGCTGCTCGCCGGCCAGTTGCTCTTCTACGTCCTGTCAGCGCTGGGCTTCGCGCTCGAGCGGCACGGCCGCAAGTGGAAGCCGGCCTATCTGCCGTTTTACTTCTGTTTCCTCAACGTCGCGGCGATCCTGGGCGCCTGGCGCTACTGGACGCGCACGCAATCCGTGACCTGGGAGAAGGTGCGCCGCGCGGCGCCACGGCACGTGTAAAAAAGGGGCCCCGCCAGCGGCGGGGCCTTTTTCAACGCGCCGACGGTCGCAGGATCTCGACCGTTTCGCCTTCCTCCACCTCGGCAATCGGCGGCGCCGGGGCGCGCTTCGAGCGCAGGGTGCGCCAGCCGGCCTTGACGCCCTCGATCGCGCTGGCGGATTGAATCATGAAGGGCACGGCGACGCGGCGATTGAAGTGGCCGATGCCGCGCTCGACGGATTGCACGGTGCGATTGGCGGTCTGCACCAGTTGCGTGGCTTCCTCGACGGTGCTGTCGACGTCCTGCGTCAGATCCTCGAGGTTGTCGAGGTTCTTCTGCACCTCGGTCAACAGCAGCTGCACCTGCGGCAGCACGTTCTGGCGGATGTCCGTGAGCAGCGAAACGGCGACCCAGGCGGCCCAGACGACGCCGATGCCGATGAGCAGCACCGCGATCGCCGCCGCGAGATAGAAGATCGTCAACGCCAAGGCTCTCCTCCTTCCGCACGGGCGATCGCCGTGGGACGCCCGTCGCCTTCCAACTTAATAAAGTTTTACAAGCCTTGTCAACCCTGGTTCCGCAGGCGTCGGACGGGCCTTGTTCCAATTATAGCGCGCAGGGGTACGCTGCAGGTGTAAGGCTGCTCACGTCCCCATGCTCGAAACCGCCGGCACGCGCCGCCCACCTTGGATGATCAATTTGCTCGCCGTCGTGCTGGTGCTCGTGGCGAGCGGCGTGTTGATCGTGGTGTTCCACAACGGCCCGCCCTCGCGCACGATCATGGCGGGCTTGTTGGGCGTGCTGGTGTTGACGCCGGTGTTGATGCGCTGGCAAACCGGATGGCTGATCCTGTTCGCGCTCTTTCCGGTGATCAACTTGATTCGGCGCGCCTACTATCTCGCCGAGATTCATCTCAACGACGTCTCCTTCAACGACCTGTTCGTGGCGTTGCCGGATGCGGTCGCCTTGCTCACGGTGGTCGGTTTCGTCCTGAGCTTGCGCGTGAGCGGCAAGGACGGCTACGACTGGGGCGACACGATGATCGCGCGGCCTTTGAAGTTGCTCATCGGGCTTTCGCTCCTCGAGATCTTCAATCCGCTGATGGGCAGCACGATCGCGGGCCTCAACGGCTTTCGTCAGTTCACGCTCTATGCGCTGTTTTATTTCGTCACCCAGGCCGCGGTCCGCTCGCGGGCCCAGCTCTCGGTCTGGTTCAAGATGTTTCTGATCATCGGTGCGCTCAGTGGCGCGTACGGCGCGTTTCAATACATTTTCGGGTTTCCGGTTTACGACCAGATGTGGGCGCAGATGTATGCCGTGACCAATCAGACGATTGGAGACCAGATGCGCGCCTTTTCGAGTTTCAGCTTCACCAGCACGTTCTCGCACTACATGGTGGTCGCGGCCTCGGCGGCCCTCGTGGCGCTTCGCATGAAGCGCATCGGCACGTTCACGCGCCTGCTCAGCCCGTTCTTTCTGGTCTGCATGTTGCTCGGACTCGCCGTGACGTTCGTGCGAAGCTCGTATGTCGGACTGTTGGTGGCGGGGCTCGTCGGACTGGTCATGACGGGCCGTCCGAGCGGCCGCTGGAAGCGCCTGATTTTCGTCGCGGCGCTTTCGGCGGTGTTGGTGGGCGTGATGCCTCATTCTCACGGCGACTCGGATCTGGGCCTTGGGCAACAAGCGAATCAAACCGGCCAGCTGGTCGCGAATCGTATCGAGAGCCTGACGCGCCCCACCGATGTCGGCTCGATGTCGATTCGCTTCGCGGCCTGGCAGCAGGTGATTCACAACTCGACGATGTATCCGATGGGGGCAGGCCTCGGTATCGGGGCTTCGTCCCGATTCACCGGCAACTACGGCCTCGCGTCGATCGGCTATACCGAGAGCCAGCTTTTCAGCATGCTGGCCGAGCTCGGGTATCCGGGGCTGATTCTGTACGTCTGGGTCGTACTGGCCGGCATGCTCTTCGCGATGCGCGTGCATGATCGCTTGCAGGATCCGGATTTGCGTATGTTCGCCGTGTTCAGCTTGATGGTCCAGGCGGGCATGACGGTCTTGGGGCTGACGGGCGGCGCCGTGCTCTACACCCTGCCAGGCTCGGCCTGCTATTGGGCGGCCATGGGCTTCGTATCGGTGCTGCCCCGCATCGAGGCCGAAGAAAAGGCCCGAGAAGAGAAGCTCGCATGTGCGGCATAGTCGGCTACGTCGGCGCGGGCGATCGCGAGCTGCTCGCGCGCATGAACGCGGCGATCGTCCACCGCGGCCCCGACGACGCGGGCGCCTTCGTCGCGCCCGGTGTGGGCCTCGCCATGCGCCGGCTGTCGATCATCGACCTCGCGGGCGGGCATCAGCCGATCGCCAACGAGACCGGGCACATGCAGATCGTCTTCAACGGCGAGCTTTACAACTACCGCGAGCTGCGCGCCCAGTACCTCGAAGCGCATCGCTTTTCGAGCGCGTCGGACACCGAGGTCGTGCTGCACCTGTACGAGGAGCTGGGCCCGGCGGCCTTCGAAAAGCTCAACGGCATGTACGCGTTCGCGCTCTGGGACGGCGATCGCGAGGTGCTCTACCTGGTGCGCGATCGCCTCGGCATCAAGCCGCTTTACGTCCACGCGGGGCCGACGCGCGTGTGCTTCGCCTCCGAGCTCAAGGCGTTGCTCGTGGACCCCGCGTTGCCGCGGACGCTCGCTCCCGGCGCGCTCGTGGCCTACCTCACCTGGCAGTACGTGCCCGGTGAGGAAACGCTGCTCGCGGGCGTGAGGCGCGTGCCGCCCGGGCACTATATGCGCCTCGAACCGGGTAAGCCGCCGTCCCTCGAAAGCTACTGGCAGCCGCGCTTCAGCGCGGGCCCGGCGCGCGCCGAGGAGCTCGCTGAGCGCTTGCGCCAGGCCGTGCGGCGCCAGATGGTCGCCGACGTGCCGGTGGGAGCCTTTTTGAGCGGGGGCATCGACTCGAGCCTGGTGGTCGCGCTGATGGCCGAGAGCGGCGCGCGCATCGAAACGTTCACGGCCGGTTTCGCGGATCCGCGCTTCGACGAGTCGCCCTGGGCCGCTCAGGTCGCCCGCCATTTGGGGGTCGCCAACCACGTGGTGCGGCTGGACGCGAGCGCGCTCTCCGAGCTGCCGACCCTCGCGTGGCACCTGGACGAGCCGATCGGCGATCGCGCCGCGTTGCCCACGCTGCTACTTTCGCGCCTGGCGCGCCGGCACGTGAAGGTGGTGCTCACGGGCGAGGGCAGCGACGAGCTCTTCGCGGGCTATCCGCGCTATCGGCTCGAGCTGTTGGCGCAGCGCTTTCATCGGCTGCCGCTCTCCCGGCAAGCGGGCCTCTGGCGGGCGATCGCCGGAATGCTTCCGGCGCGAATGCGTCGTTCGGCGCTGAAGCTCCTCCTGTCGCCCCATGATCCGGCCGCCCGGCGCGCGGCCTGGCTCTCGAGCGTGAGTGAGGACTGGCGCGCGCGGCTGATGGTCGCTTCCGAGCCGCTCGCGCCCATCGGCACGGGCGACGAAGGCCTCGAGGCCCAGCTTTTGCTGGATCTGCGGACCTGGCTCGTGAACGACGTGCTCATGAAAGTCGACAAGACCACCATGGCGGCCTCGCTCGAGGCCCGCGTGCCCTTTCTGGACCACGAGCTGGTCGATTGGGCCCTCACGCTGCCGACCTCGGCCCGGCTCTCGGGCGGCGTGGGCAAGCAGGCGGTGCGCCAGGCCGCCGAGCGGCTTTTGCCCGAGGCGATTCGGAGGCGGCCCAAGCAAGCCTTTCACACCCCCACGGCGGCCTGGTTGCGTGAGGCACGAGGACGCGAATTGCTGGGCGACGTGCTGCTGGGCTCGGCGGCCCGTGAGCGTGGCTTGTTGCGCACGGGCGAGGTCGAAGCGATGATGCGCGCCCATGCGGCCGGCGAGGATCACGACCAGGCGCTCTGGAGCTTGCTGATGCTCGAGCTCTGGTGCCAGGCCTATCTGGATCGCGCCGGCGTCGCCGCTTAGACCAATGCCCGTACGGTCTGTCCGCCCTCGCTTGTCCTGCGGCCCGTCCGCCGCGTTGCTCGGTCCTTCTGGAGGGGCCGCTCCAGTGCGGCCCTCGCGCCTTGCGGACGAGCCGCAGGCCTGAGCGAGGACTGGACATCCCGTACGGGCATTGGTCTAGTGCAGGCCCTCTTCGCGTTGCAGTTTCCGGCGCGCGATGCGCCCGTCCCGCCGCGCGCGGGCTTCTTGCTGGCGCTGTTGCTCTTCGGGCGTCGTCGCGATCAGCGGCGGCACGCGCGCGGGCTCGCCGAGGTCGTCGAGGGCCACGAAGGTCGTGTAGGCCGAGGTGGTGTGGCGGCGATCGCCCGTCAGCGGGTTCTCCGAGAACACGCGCACGCTGATCTCCATCGAGGTGGTGAAGGCCTCGTTGACGACGGCCTCCAGCAGCACCACCTGGCCCAGCCGAATCGGATGGTGGAACACCAGCTCGTCCATCGAGGCCGTCACGACCGGCTTTCGGCAGTGGCGCGAGGCGCAGATCGTCGCGGCGATGTCGATCCAGCTCATCACGCGGCCGCCGAAGATCGTGCCGTGCGGATTCGTGTCGTTCGGCAGCACGAACTCCGCCATCTGGACTCTGGACTCGGCGGGCGTCTTGCCGGGAAGCGATTCAGGCATAGGTTCCTCCGCGCGTATTGTACAGGAGGCTTGCCGGGCAGGCTAGGCGGCGTGCGCGACGCCGAGCAGCAGATCCTCGCGGGTCACGATGCCGACCACGGCGCCGTCGCTCACGACGATCAAGCGGCCGATGTTGTTCTCGGCGAGCAGATGCCAGGCGTGATCCAGCGGCTGGTGGTCGGCGATCGTGATCGGCGCGTCGTTCATGAAGGCCCGCACCGGCGTGTCGCTCGCCAGATGCGCCTCGGTCGCCTGTAGCAGCTCGCGGCGCGTCACGAGCCCGACGAGCTTGCCGTCCTCCACGACCGGGTAGCCGCCGAAGGGCGCGTGGGTGAAGCGGTGGGCCACGTCGTCGAGCTTCTCGTGGGCGTCCAGCGTGACCACCTCGCGGGTCATCACCTCGTCGATCAGGCGATCGCCCAGATACGCATGCAGCGGATCCTCGTGCAAGTTGGCGCCGTCACGCTCGGCGAGCGCGTCGTAAATCGAAACCCCCTTGAACGCGTTCGCCACGATGTTGGCCGTCACGCAGGCCGCCATGAGCGGCAGCACGTGCTCGTAGTCGCCGGTGAGCTCGAAGACGATGATGATCGAGGTGATCGGCGCGCGGGCGACGGCGGTGAACAGCGCGCCCATTCCCACGTAGGCGAAGCCGGCGACGATGCCGAGGTCGATGTTCGTCAGGTACGAGGCGACGTTGCCGACGATCGCCCCGAGCACGGCGCCGAGCACCAGAATCGGCGCGAAGATGCCGCCGGCCGCGCCCGAGCCGTAGGCGGCGGTCGTGAGCACGAACTTGGCAGGCAGCGCCAAAATCAGCTGCCAAAAAGGGAAGCGGTTGGAAAACGCGATTTCGGCCAGGTCGTGCCCGCCGCCGATCGCCGCGGGCATGAAGAGGCCCACGATCCCGGTGAACAAACCGGCGAAAGCGGGATGCCAGGCACGCGGAAGCCATTCGAGGCGCTCCCACCAATCCATCGAGCCGAGGATGCCGCGAATGAAGAGCAGCCCCCCCAGTCCGCCGAGCACGCCCAGCAGAATGTAGAACGGGAACTCGGCCATGTGGAAAGTCGCGTGCGGCAACGCGTAGCTGTAAATGTTGCCGGCCAGCAGGCGCGTAATCACGGCCGCAGTGACGGTTGCGAGAATCGCCGTGCCGAGCGTGTGCGAGGAAAAGTCCCGCAGCAATTCCTCGATGATGAAGACGAAGCCGGCGATCGGCGCGTTGAAGGCCGCCGCGATGCCTGCGCCCGCGCCGGCCGCGATGAGCTGGCGGCGCTCGTGACGCGAATGAGGCAGCCAGCGGCTCACGAGTTCGCCGATGCCGCCGCCGATCTGCACGGTGGGGCCTTCGCGGCCCATCGAAAGGCCGCCGCCGATGCCGATCACCGCGGCCATGAACTTGACCCAGATCGTGCGCCGGCGCATATGCACGTTCGGCTCGTGCAGCGCCTGCTTCACCTGTGGAATGCCGCTGCCCTTGGCCTCAGGAGCCAGATAGACGACGAGATGGCCGGCGATCGCCCCCGTGGCGAAGCCGATCGCCGGCAAAATCAGCCACTGCCACCAGGCGACGTGCGCCATGCCGGGATGAACCAGGCCGATGCGATTGCGCCAGGTGCCGATCGCCCCCATCGTGTAGCGGAAGGCCACCGTGCCCAAGCCCGCCAGCAAGCCGATGATGAGGGCCTGCAGCAACGCCAAATTGCCCGATTGCTCGGGCGATTTGAGCTCGTCCTCGAAACGACGGGCGAGCGTGGAGATTGCGGTGCGCAGCGGCTGGAAAGGTGATGGCATGGCTCTCTCAGGCAGCATACCTCAATACAGCTTATGCGTCACATGTATTTTCATCACGAAAACCATAGGCAATTGCACCGAAGGAGTTCGGCGATTTCGCCCCTGGCGCCCGCGTTCCGAGCCGGCGAGCATGCGAACGGAGGATGCCGGCGATGTCGATCGATTGGCTCGAAAGCCTGCAGAACGCGCGCTTGTGGGTGTTTCCGTCGCTGCTCGGCGGAATGGCCGTCTGGCTCGTGGGCGCCGACTGGCGACGCCGGCGACGCGAGCGCCAGCCGATCTGGCACGAGGCGCGGCCGCGCATGGCGCAGATCAAGGGGCCCAAGTGCCTGCGCAGAGCCGTGCGCGCGATCGCCCGCGGCGACGGCGGGCGCGCCGCGCTGGCGCTTCGCCGCGCGCCGCGCACTCCCGACACGGCTTTCGTGCGGGGGCTGCTCGCCGAGCATGCCGGCTCGCCGCGCGAGGCGGTGCAGCACTATCGCGCGGCCCTCGCGCGCGACGACCGTCATGGACAGGCCGCTTACAACCTCGCGCGGTTGCTCACGGCGAGCGGCCAGGCCGCCGAGGCGATCGCGGCGTACCAGCGCGCGATCGCCGCCGGGGCCGGCGCGAGCGCACACTTCAACCTCGCGCTGCTGTACTTCGAGTTGCACATGGACGCCCAGGCGCACACGCACTGCGCCGAGGCGGCGCGTTTGGAGCCCGACGCGCCGGACATTCGCGACAATCTGCG
>DATNPP010000508.1:0-3706 GCA_036703175.1 Oscillatoriaceae cyanobacterium | reverse complement strand
TGCGGCGCTCCACGTACTCGCGGCGCATCTTGAGCGCCCGGCCGTGCCGCTCAGGCGTCGAGTGCGCCCATTTGACGCGCGCAAAGTTGGTACACGCCCGGCACTGGTTCTTGAGCCCGCCTTTGCCGTCGCTCTGAAACTCGCTGAGGAGCTTCTCCTCGCGGCAGGTCGTGCAGAGCTGCATATCCGGTTCGGCGGGCCAATCGGTCATGTGGCCATTCTACCTAGAAAAAAGAGGGTGGCGGAAGATCCGCCACCCTCGCGAGGCTTGCGTCTTAGAACGCGTTCTCCAGGTACAACGGAAGCATCCGACGCCAGGTCGGCCAGTCGTGCCGCATGTCGCGGCCCCACAGGTCGAGGTTGGCCGGAATGCCCTTGGCCCAGAAATCACGCGCCAGGCGCGCGGACTGGCTGGGATCCTCGTAATCGCCCGTGCCCGAGAGGATGTGGATCGCCTTGTGGCGCAGTTGCTCCAGGTACCAGCCGTCGTGCAGGTTCGGCAGGTAGTACAGCGGTGAGTTGAAGTAGACGTTGTCGTCCTGGTAGTTCCCGATGAACTGCTTCATGTGGTACGTGCCGCTCATCGCGATCGTGCCGGCGAACATGTCCGGGTGGCGCAGCAGCACGTTCATCGCGTGGTACGCGCCCAGGCTGCAGCCCGTCGTGACGATGCCGTCGCGGCCGCCCTGGTGGTTCCAGATGAAGGGCACGACTTCCTTGGTGACGTACGCGTCGTAGAACTGGTGACGGCGCGCGCGCTCGGCGGGGTGCAGGCCTTCGTTCATCCAGGTGTACTGGTTCACGCTGTCGATCGAGTAGACCTTCACCTTGCCGGCATCGATCAGATGGGCGATCGAACCGATCAGGTGGAACCGCTCGTACTCCTCGAAGTCCGCCGCGGCGGTCGGGAACATCAGCAGGGGCATGCCCCAGTGACCGTACACGGCCACGCGCATATTGCCACCGATGCGGTGGCTGTGCCAGGAGTGGACTTCTTTTCTCATCGGAACCTCTCGAAAGGAAGCGGCAAACGATTCAAGAGGGAGGCGCAACGCCTTCCCGCCAGCTGTTCAATTTAATCAGATTTTAACAGCCTTGTCTCGCGCTACGGCGCCAGGTTGCAAATCTTAACCGCTGAGTTCGGCCGAAAGGGCGATTTGCCAGGAACGGCATTACCCCCTACCATGAGGAGGCTTTGTGGGCCAGATGCCCGCTCGTCGGCGCCCCGACTGGATTTAAGGAATCGACATGGGTGTTAAATTCATCGAACAAACCGGCCTGACCTTCGACGACGTGCTGATCGTCCCGAAGCGTTCGTCGATCTACTCGCGCAAGGACGTGTCGCTCACGACGCGCCTGGTCGGCGATCTGACCCTGGAACTGCCGATCATCAGCGCGAACATGGACACCGTCACCGAGCTCGCGATGGCCACGGAGATGGCCCGGCTCGGCGGATTGGGCATCATTCACCGCTTCATTCTCGACGCCAAGCTGCATGCCGACCTCGTCTCGAAGCAGCCGGGTCCACGCTTCATGGCGATCGGCGTCAAGCAAAGCGACGTCGAGAAGCTCGCGATGGTCGAGGGCCTCACCGGCGTGCTGATCGACGTCGCCCACGGGCACAGCGATCGCGTCATGGAGACGATCGCCAGCGTGCGCGAGCGCCATCCCGGCATCTGGATCATCGCCGGCAACGTGGCGACCGCCGAGGGCGCCTGGGATCTGCTCGAAGCCGGTGCCCATGCGATCAAGGTGGGCGTGGGCCCCGGCGCCGTGTGCACCACGCGCATCGTGACGGGCTGCGGCGTGCCGCAGCTGACGGCCGTGCTCAAGTGCCGCGCGGCGCTCAACCGCTGGTGGGACGTCGAGCGCCGCAAGGCGCGCCCGCGCCTGCAGCACCGACCGACGCTGATCGCGGACGGCGGCATCCGCAACTCGGGCGACATCGTCAAGGCGCTGGTCGCCGGCGCGGATTCCGTGATGATCGGCAGCCTCTTCGCGGGCACCGACGAGGCGCCCGGAACGGTGATTCAGGAGCACGGCAAGCCCTTCAAGCTCTACCGCGGCATGGCCTCGGCCGGCGCGATGCAGGTCGTGGGCTCGGAACGGACGCCCGAGGGCATCTCGACGCTGATTCCCTACAAGGGGCCCGTCGCGCCCCTCGTCGAGCAACTCGACGGCGGCATCCGCTCGGGCCTCAGCTACTGCAACTCGGCCTCGATCGCGGATCTGCACGAGCAAACCATCGAGCTCGTGAAGGTGACCCAGGCCTCGCTGCGCGAGAGCCAGCCCCACGCCCTCGCCTTCTCCCCGACCGGCGCGCCGCTGCCCACCGTCGCGACGCCGTAAGCATCCACCGCGCAGCGGAACGAATCAGACCAAATCCGTCTGATTTGTGTTACCATGGAAGCTAGCCGAATCTTCCCCCGCTAAGCGGGTTTTTCGCCTCCGAGAGGAACTTCCGTATGAAAGTCATGAATTTCGAGCCGACCCCCAATCCCAACGCCATGAAGTTCAATCTGGACGGCCGGATCATCACGGGGGGCTCGCGTTCCTTCGACAACGCGCCGTCCGCCGATGGCGATCCGCTGGCACAGGCCCTGTTCGGCCTCGGCAAGGTGACCTCGGTGTTCTACATGCCGGGCTTCGTCACCGTGAACAAGCACTCCGACGCGGACTGGGGCACGCTGGCTCCCACGGTCGCCCGCACGATCGAGGAGAACGCGGGCAAGGTCGGCAGCGGCCAGCAACAGAGCGGTCCGGCGCTGTCCGAGGACGAGATGCTCGATCGCATCAACGAGGTGCTGGATTCGCAGATTCGCCCGGCGCTCGCCGGTGACGGCGGCGGCCTCGAGGTCGTGGGCCTGAACGGCAAAAATCTGTTGATCCGTTATCAGGGCGCTTGCGGCAGCTGCCCGAGCGCGATCTCCGGCACGCTGCAGGCGATTCAAAACTTGCTGCAGGTCGAGATCGACGAAGGCCTCACCGTCACCCCGGCCTGAGCGGGTCGGCGCAAGCCGGGCATTCGCCCGGCTTTTTTTTGTGCCTGTTGGCGCTGATGCCCCGAGGCTTTCGAGCACTCCCCGAACGTATGTGCGTCGCGGCACGCGAAAGTCGGCGCCCTAAACTTCCTACAAGAGATCTGTAACCGATCCTTAACACGGGATTGACGAAGAGGATCCGCCTTGCCGCAGCGCCAGCGCTTCTTATCCGCCTCCCGGGCCGTCTTGCCGTTACTGGCGATCGCCCTCCTGGCGGGCTGCGGCTCCCACCCGACGTACCTCTTGCCCTCCGGGCCGCGGCCGCTGGCCTTCGCCGCCAAGGACGTGCCGGCCGGCTACTACGACAAGGCCGCCGGCCTCACGGGCGAGGCCCTCATGAGGGCGCTGCACGACATCACCGCGCAGGGCCAGCGCGACCTCGGCTACGACAAGGCCCGCGACGCGATGTTCACGACGGTCGACGACCCCAGCGGCAGCGGCGTGATTCAGGGCGTGTACACGGGACGCACGATCAGCGGCGTCAAGGACCACGCCAGCGCCGACAATCAAGGCTTCACGACCGAGCACACCTGGCCGCAGAGCCTGGGCGCCTGGGGAATTGCCAAGGACGACCTCCACGCGATGTTCCCGGCCGACGGCCATGCGAACACGCTGCGCAGCAATTTGCCCTTCGGCGAGGTCGCCCGCCAGATGGAGTTGCTGCC
>DATNPP010000436.1:0-9510 GCA_036703175.1 Oscillatoriaceae cyanobacterium | reverse complement strand
GGGCCTCAAGCCGGCCGATCTGCGGCCGGACGCGCCGGCGATCGCCGAATTCACGACGGGCCTGAGCATGGGCGAGAGCGCCGAGCGCCTCGCCAAGCGCTTCCACATCACGCGCGAGGAACAAGATCGCTTCGCCTACGAGAGCCACCACCGCGCCGCCGATGCGACCCGCGAGGGATTGCTGGCCGACCAGGTGCTGCCGGTCCGCGTGCCGCCGAAGTTCGAGCCGATCGCGGCGGACAACGGCATTCGCGGCGACACGACCCTCGAGAAGCTCGCGAAGCTACAGCCGGTCTTCGATCGCCAGTTCGGCACCGTGACGGCGGGCAACAGCTCGTTTTTGACGGACGGCGCGGCGGCCACGCTGCTCATGAGCGAAGAGACCGCCCAGGAGCTGGGCTTCAAGCCGCTCGCGACCGTCAAGGCCATGACCTCGGTCGGCCTCGATCCCCTCGAGGAGCTGCTGCTCGGCCCGGCCTTCGCGATTCCGAAGGCGCTCGCCCAGGCGGGCCTCACGCTCGACGAGCTCGACGTGATCGAGCTGCACGAGGCCTTCGCGGCGCAGATGTGCGCCAATCTGGCCGCGCTCGCGGACGAGGCCTTCTGCCGCGAGCACCTGGGGCTGCCGCACGCGCTGGGGCGGATTGACCGCGATCGCCTGAACGCCTGGGGCGGCTCGCTCTCGATCGGCCATCCCTTCGGCGCGACGGGCTCACGCCTCGTCACCACGGCCGCCCAACGCCTGCAGCACCAGAACGGTCGCTACGCCCTCGTCGCCGCCTGCGCCGCCGGCGCGCTCGGCAGTGCCATGATCTTGGAGAGAGCCTGATATGCCCGCGCTCACCCTCACCAAGCGCCCGGACGGCGTCGCCGTCGTCACCTTCGACACGCCCGACAGCCCGGTGAACGTGCTCTCGCGCGAGCTGCTGGGCGAGTTCACGGCCCTGCTCGATCAAATCGAGGCCGACGACGAGATTCGCGCCGTGGTCGCGTTCAGCGGCAAGAAGGACTCCTTCATCGCGGGTGCGAACATTCAGGAGATTCTCACCGTCACCGACCCCACCGAGGCGTCGGCGCTCTCGCATGAGTGTCATGTGCTCTTCAATCGCATGGCGGCGAGCAAAAAGCCTTTCGTCGCGGCGATTCACGGCCCGGCGTTGGGCGGCGGTCTCGAGTTCGCGCTCGCCTGCCACTATCGCCTGGCGACGGACTCGCCCAAGACGGTGCTCGCGCTGCCCGAGGTCCAGCTGGGATTGCTGCCGGGCGGCGGCGGCACGCAGCGCTTGCCGCGCGTCGTGGGCTTGCTCCGCGCGCTGCCGATGATGCTCACGGGCGAGCGCGTGCGCGTGAAGAAAGCCAAGCGCGACGGCTTGGTGGATGCCGTCACGAGTCCCTTCGGCCTGCTCGAAACCGCCTGCCAGGCCGCGCGCCGGCTGGCTTCGGGCGAGCTCGTGCGCAAGCCGCGCAAGGTCGGCAATCTCGAGAAGCTGCTGAGCGCGCCGCCGCTGCGCCAGGTCGTCTTCACGCGCGCGCTGCGCGACGTGATGGACAAGACGCGCGGCCTCTACCCGGCGCCGCTCGCGATCCTCGAGTGCGTGGAATCGGGCGTGACCCAGGGCTTCGCCGCCGGCGAGGCGACCGAGGAGCGTCTCTTCGGCAAGCTCGTCGTGAGCCCCGAGGCCAAGAACCTGATCTGGCTGTTCAACGCCATGAACGCCCTCAAGAAGCTCCCGAAGGAGCCGGCGCCCAAACAGGTCCACAAGCTCGGCGTGCTGGGCGCGGGCTTGATGGGCGAGGGCATCGCCTCGGTGTCGCTGGGGCTCAATCCGGTCGTGATCAAGGACGTGTCCGACACGAGCCTCAGCAAGGCCGCGAAGAACATGTTCACGAGCCTGTCCAAGCGCGTGCGCTCGGGCTCGCTCACGAACGTCGAGAAGGAGCGCCAGTGGTCCCGGCTGCGCTTCAGCACGGATTACAAGGATCTCGCCGGCAGCGAGCTGGTGATCGAGGCGGTCTTCGAGAAGCTCTCGCTCAAGCGCCAGGTGCTCGCCGAGACCGAGGCCGTGCTCGCGCCCGATGCGGTCTTTGCGAGCAACACCTCGGCGCTGCCGATTCACGAGATCGCCGCCGAGGCCAAGCATCCCGAGCGCGTGCTCGGCATGCATTACTTCTCGCCGGTGCCCAAGATGCCGCTGCTCGAGATCGTCGTCGCCGACAAGACGGCGGATTGGGCGCTCGCGACGGCGCAGGCCTACGGCGTCGCGCAGGGCAAGACGGTGATCGTCGTGAAGGACGGCCCCGGCTTCTACACGACGCGCATTCTGGCGCCGTTCATGAACGAGGCGATTCAGCTGCTCACAGCCGGCGCCGAGATCGAGCAACTGGACAACGCGCTGCGCGACTTCGGCTTCCCGGTGGGCCCCGTGACGCTGCTCGACGAGGTCGGCATCGACGTGGGCATGCACGTGGGCCGCGACCTGGGCCAGGCCTTCGCCGCCCGCGGCATGGGCGCGTCCGATGCGCTCGAGCGGATGGTCGAGGCGGGCTACCTCGGGCGCAAGAACGGCAAGGGCTTCTACCGCTACGAGGGCAAGAAGGGCAAGGGCAAGCAGGTGAACCCCGAGGCCTACCGCTTCTTCGGCGGCCCCGGTCGCCAGGAGTTCGATCCGCTCGAGATGCGGGACCGCCTGGTGCTGGTGATGGTCAACGAGGTGGCGCACTGCCTGGGCGAGGGCATCGTGGCCTCGCCGCGCGACGCGGACATCGGCGCGATCATGGGGCTCGGCTTCCCGCCGTTCCGCGGCGGCCCGTGCCACTACGTGGACACGGTGGGCATCCACGCGATCGTCGAGCGCCTGCGCGAGCTCGAGGCGCGCCACGGCGTGCGTTTCGCGCCGGCGCCGTTGCTGCTCGAGATGCTCGAGCAGGAGAAAGGCTTCTATGGCCCCCAGCGCGTGCCTCAGCCCGTATGAGAACCTGATCGCCATGCTCGCCGCGGTCTCGGCCGCGGCGCCCGAGAAGCCCATGTTGCGGGCGTATCGGGAAGGGGCCTGGCGGGACATCCGCTACGGCGAGGCGTTCGCGCGGGTGCAGGCGATCGCCGGTGGCCTCGCGGCGCTGGGCGTGCAGCCGGGCGATCGGATCGCGATTCTCTCGAACAATCGCCCCGAGTGGGCACTCGCGGACTTCGGCAGTCTCGCGGCCGGCGCGGTCGTCGTGACGATCTACCCGACGCTGACGGCCGACGAGACGGCCTACATCCTCAAGGACTCGGGCGCCCGCGTGGTTTTCGTGGAGGACGCGGCCCAGCTCGCCAAGGTGCAGGCCGGCGCGCTGCCCGAACTGAGCCATGCGGTGGTCTTCGAGGGGCCCGGCACGGCCGACGGCTTCGCCCTGACGCTCGCCGAGCTCGAAGCCAGGGACGTTTCGGGCGCCAATCGCCTCGAGGCGACGCGCACGAGCGCCACGCACGCCACGCCTTTCTCGATCGTCTACACCTCCGGCACCACCGGCACGCCCAAGGGCGCCGTGCTGACTCACGGCAACGTCCTCGAGACGATCGCCGCCGTCTGCAAGGCCGCCGAGGACCTGATCGACAACTTCCATCTGAACCTCAGCCTGCTGCCGCTCTCGCACGTGCTGGAGCGCTTCGGCGGCCATTTCCTGCCGATTCATCAGGGCGGCACGATCGCCTACGCGCGCAGCATGAACACCCTCGGCGAGGACTTCGCGGCCGTCCGCCCGCAGTTCATGATGGTGGTGCCGCGCGTGCTCGAGAAAGCCTACGCGCGCGTGATGGAGCAAGTCGCCAAGTTGCCGCGCGGCAAGCGCAAGGTCTTCGACTGGGCCCTCAAGGTGGGCCAGGCCTACGTCGAGGCGCAGGAGTTCCATCGCCCGATCCACTTCGACCTCGCGCTCAAACACACGCTCGCCGAGCGCTTGGTGTTCAAGCAGCTGCGGGCGCGCTTCGGCGGCCGGCTGGACGCCATGATCTCGGGCGGCGCGCCTTTGGCGCCCGACGTGGCGCGCTTCTTCTGGGCGATTGGCATGCCGGTCTACGAGGGCTGGGGCCTCACGGAGACGACGGCGCCCGCGACCGTGAATTTGCCGGGGGCTTTCCGCTTCGGCACGGTGGGCCGTCCGCTGCCCGGCGTCGAGCTGCGCATCGCCGAGGACGGCGAGATCTGCGTCAAGGGCCCCGACGTCTTCACGGGCTACTTCGGGCTTCCGGCCGAGACGGCCGAGGCGTTCGAGGACGGCTACTTCAAGACCGGCGACATCGGCGAGGTGGATGCGGACGGCTTTTTGCGCATCACGGATCGCAAAAAGGAGCTGATCGTCACGGCCAACGGCAAGAAGGTGCCGCCGCAGAAGGTCGAGGCGCTGATCAAGGCGCGGCCTTACATCGCGCATGCGATCGTGATGGGCGATCGCCGCTCGTATCTGGTCGCCTTGCTGACGATCGATCGCGAGGCGCTCGCGCAATCGCATCCGGCGCTCGCGGATTTTTCGGTCGATTCGCCCGAGATTCAGGCGCTGGCGGCCGAGGCGGTGGCCGACGCCAACGCCCAGCTGGCGCGCTTCGAGCAGATCAAACGCTACACCGTTCTCGAGGGCGATTTCACGCCCGAAAACGGCCAGCTCACCATCACCCTCAAGCCCAAGCGGCGCGTGATCGAGGCGCGCCACCGCGAGGCGATCGCGGCCATGTATAGCGAGGAGAGCCCATGAAATCGATCTACTTCAACGAAGATCACGCGCTGTTCCGCGACACCGTGCGCGCGTTCATGCGCGACGAGGTGGCCGCTCACGCCGACCAGTGGGAAGCCGAGCGCAAGATCCCGGCCGAGATCTGGCGCAAGATGGGCGAGATGGGCTTTTTGGGCCTGCTCTTCCCCGAGCAGATGGGCGGCGGCGGCGCGGACGTTCAGTACGCGATGATCTTCTGCGAGGAGACCTCGCGCAGTCGCATGGGCGGCTTCGTGGCGAGCGTGATCGTGCAGGAGTTCATCGCGACGGGCTCGATCTTCCACCAGGGCTCCGAGGAATTGAAACAGCGCTACTTGCTGCCTTCGATCACGGGCGAGAAGGTGGGGGCGATCGCGATTTCCGAGCCCGATTGCGGCTCGGACGTGGCGGCGATGCGCACGACGGCCGTGCGCGACGGCGACCACTGGGTGATCAACGGCGCCAAGACCTGGATCACGAACGGCGTGCACGGCGATTTTCTGGTCGTCGCGTGCAAGACCGATCGCGAGGCCGGCTCGGGCGGCATCAGCATGATCGTCGTGGATCGCAATACGCCGGGCGTGACGGCCACCAAGCTGCGCAAGATGGGCCTGCACAGCTCGGACACGGCGGAGCTGTCGTTCGAGAACGTGCGCGTGCCGCTCTCGAACCTAGTGGGCATCGAGAACTTCGGTTTCTACTACATCATGCAGACCTTCGTGATCGAGCGTTTGACCCTGGCCGCGACGGCCGTGGGCGCCTGCGAGGTGATGCTCGAGGACACGCTCGCGTACATGGACTCGCGCCTGGCCTTCGGCAAGCCGATCTCGAAGTTCCAGGCGCTGCGCCATCGCCTGGCGGATCTCTTCGCGCAGCTCGAGGCGTGCAAGCAGCTCATCTACCACACCGCCTGGCTGCACGAGCAGGGCGAACAGGCGGTCAAGGAGTCCTCGATGGCCAAGCTGCTCGCGACCGAGCTGCAGAAGAAGGTCGCGGACGAGTGTCTGCAGTTCTTCGGCGGCTTCGGCTACGTCGAGGAGTACCCGATCGAGCGCGCGTATCGCGACGCCCGCGTGGGCACGATCGTCGCGGGCACGAGCGAGATCATGCGCGAGCTGATCGCGCGCGTGTGCATCGACAAGACGGTCTTCCCCAAGATCGAGGATCGCATCGCACAGGCGACCGCCGCTTCCCGCTAAACCTCTCACCGCGCTTCAGCGCGCGTCCCCTCCCCTCGGCGGGGGGGAGGGACGTCCGTGGCCCGTCCAGGGACACGGACTGGGAGGGGGAGACTCCCGGCGGTCCGCTAAAAGACTCCCCCACCCCGTTGACTCCCCTGGACGGGTCGCCAACATCCCTCCCCCTCGCCAGGGGGAGGGGACACACGCGAAGCACCAGGAGTTCGAATGCCGCAACGCCCTCTCTCCGGCCTGCTCGTCCTCGACGCCTCGCGCATGCTCCCCGGCGCCGTGCTGGTTCGCCAGCTCGTCGACCTCGGCGCGCGCGTGATCAAGATCGAAGCCCCCGGCAGCGGCGACCTGATGCGCCACGCGCCGCCCCTGGTCGACGGTATCGGCGCCGGCTTCGCGGCCTTTTTCCGCGGCGTCGAATCCATCACGCTCGATCTGCGCGAAGAAGCCGGCCGCGAGGCCGTCCGCACGATCGCCGCACGCGCCGACGTGTTCATCGAGAGCTTCCGCCCCGGCACCCTCGACCGCTGGGGCCTGGGACCTGACGCCCTGCGCCAGGCCAACCCTCGCCTCGTCACTTGCTCGTTGCCCGGCTTCGGCAGCGACACCCCGCAAGCCCAGCACGTCGCGCATGATCTGAACCTCGTCGCGCAATCCGGCCTGCTCGCCCTCATCGGCGGCCACGTGCCCGGCACGCAGCTCGCGGACGTCTCGACCGGATTGCTCGCCTGCTCGGCGATCCTCGCGGCGCTGTTGTTACGCGATCGCACCGGCGCCGGCATGCACGTCGAGCAGCCCCTGGCCTCGGGTCCCGTGCCCTTTTTGACCTGGCCGCGCGCCGATGCCGCCGCGGGCGGCGCCGGATTGCGAGAAACGCTGCTCTCCGGCCAGAGCCCGAGCTATCAGGTTTATCGCTGCGCGGACGGTCGCCAGGTAGCCCTGGGCGCGGTCGAGCCCAAGTTCTGGCTCGAGTTCGTCCAGGCGATCGGCCTGCCCGAGCTGGCCGGTGAGGGCATGGCTTTCGGCGAGGCCGGCGCGGCGGCGATCGCCAAGCTGGCCGCCAAATTCGCCGGAGCGCCTAGCCCGCACTGGCTCGCCCTCGCCGAGCAGCATAACTGGCCGCTCACGCTGGTGCAAACGCCGCGAGAGTCTCTCGAAGACCCCACCTACGCTCGCGCCGACGGCACCTATGCCGCCTGGCCGACCAGCACGAACCCCGTTCCGGCCCTCGGCGCCGACACCGAGCGGGTTTTCGCCGAGTTCGGCGTGGCGAGCCGGTCCGGCGCTTCGGGCAGCGGGGTATAACGTTCTCGTTCCAGCGTCGTCGCCTCAACTAGAACGAGACCCCTTGCGCGCATTTCGTGCCCTCAGCCTCGCCGCGTTGCTCGCCGTCCTCCCTTGCAGGGCGGCGCACGCGGCATCCATGTTCGATCCGAAGCTGCCCTGGAAGACGATCGTCACGCCGCACTTCCGCGTGAACTTCCCGGCCGGCGACGAGGCGATCGCCGAGCTGGCCGCGGGCTACGCCGAGGACGCCAACAAGATCCTCAGCCCGTACCTGGCCTCCGAGCCCAAACAGCGCACCGAGTTGACGATTTTCGACAACGAGGACACCACCAACGGCTTCGGCTTTCCGCTGCCGAACAACCAGATCGTGATCTACCTCGCGAGCCCCGCGGAGGACGAGCTTTTCAGCCGATACGACTCCTGGCTGCGCGACCTGATTCTGCACGAGTATACCCACGTGCTGCACTTCGAGAAGTCCGAGGGCCTGCCCGCATGGATCGATCGCATTCTCGGCCGTAGCTACTTTCCGAACATGTTCTTGCCCGTGTTCATGACCGAGGGCCTCGCCGTCACGGACGAGACGCAGTTCGATACCGGAGGCCGCGGCCGCGGCGCGGCTTACCGCACGGTGCTACGCCTGACCGCGCTTGCTCACAAGCTGCCGAGCATCGACAAGGCCAGCGGCTACTACGTGACGGACTTTCCCGGTGGCGACACGCCCTATATGTACGGCTGGGCCTTCTACCGCTACTTGATGGCGCATTACGGTGCGGACGCCCCGCGTAAGCTCGCGGACGCCACGGCGCACCAGCCTTACTTCGGCTTCTGGGGCATCGATTCGAGCTTCAAGGACGTCACGGGCAAGAACACCGCGCAGGTCTGGTCGGATCTCCAGGCAGATCTCACGGCGCGTGCCGAGCGGCAGAAGCAGGGCATTTTGGCCCTCGGACCGCTCACGCCGCTCCACCAGGTCACGACCGGCGGCCAGTTCCACCGGCATCCGCAGTACGATCCCAAGGGCCGTCTGGTATGGGCCCAGTGGACCGGCAACGACTACTCCCACCTGATGCGCATGAACGCCGACGGCAGAGTCGAGAAGACCGGCTCGTTGAGCCCTTTCGGCACCTACAGCCTCTCGCGGGACGGTCGGTATCGCTACGAGTCGCTCAACGGCGACGAGAATCGGTTCACGAGCTTCACGGACATCTTCCGCGTCGATCTCGAGAAGAAGCGTCTGGAGCGCTTGAGCGATCGCCAGCGCCTCTCGGATCCCGCCGTGAGTCCGGACGGTTACTGGGTGGTCGCCGTGCAAGCCGGCCACGGACAGAGCAACCTCGTGAAAATGCGCGCCGACGGCAGCGGCCAGCGTGCGCTCACGCAGCTCTCGGATCGCAGCCAGTTCAGCGATCCCGTCTGGCATCCCACGCGCGATTTGCTCGCCGTGTCCGCCTGGCGCGACGGCTGCCGCGATCTCTATCTCGTGAACCCCGAGGACGGCCGCATGGAGCCGATCTGGCGCGATCGCGACGTCGAGATCGATCCCACCTGGTCGCCGGACGGCCGCTATTTGGTCTTCTCCTCGGACCGCACGGGCGCCTACAACCTCTACGCCTACGAGCTCGCGACGCACAAGCTTTTCCGCATGACCAACGTGCTTGGCGGGTTGATCGAGCCGGCCGTCAGCCCGGACATGAAGACGGTCGCCGCCGCCAGCTACGACCTTCGGGGGTTCGACATCGTGACCTTGCCCTGGAACCCGGCCAGCTGGACGCCCGTGCCGCTGCCGAAGACGGATTCCGAGATTCACCAGCCGCTGCCGGAATCGCGCACGGACTACCCAACCATCGCCTACAACCCCTGGCCGAGCCTGCAGCCCAAGGTGTGGGCGCCGTTCGCCTTCTGGGACGGGCAGGGCCCGGTCGTGGGCGCCACCGCGCTCGGCGAGGACAGCTTGATCAAGCACTTCTTGTATGGCGCGGCCGGCTGGGGATTGGTCTCCAATCAACCGTTCTACACGATCGCCTACGACAATGAGCAGCTCTACCCGAGCCTCTACGCCTACGCCTCGGATCAGAGCTACCTGAACTCGGCCCAGAGCCAGGGCGTCACCTTCTACTTGCAGCAACGCGCGCTTTCGCAGGGCATCTCGGCGACCTTTCCGGGCTTGCCGAGCGCCTTTTTGCAAAACAACTGGGTCACGGGCGATACCTTTTCGATCGGCCTGAACTTCCAGAACACACAGACCCTCACGCCGCTGCCGAGCTTGTTGCCGGCGGACAAGGCGCCGCAGACCGGCCAGACGAAC
>DATNPP010000432.1:0-1625 GCA_036703175.1 Oscillatoriaceae cyanobacterium | reverse complement strand
AAAAGCATTGCTTTCCCGGCGGCCTCTCCCCATCCCTCTCCCAGTCCGTGTCCCTGGACGGGCCACGGACGTCCCTCTCCCTCACCAGGGAGAGGAGGAAATTACGGCGTCGGGGCGATTGGCTCCAGGCCGAAGTTGGAGGCCTGTGAATCGTCCGTCGTGTCGGGGCCGCCGAAGTTCAGGCGGTTCTGGCGGCCGGTCGTGAGCGACAGAGGCACGACCGAGCGATAGCGCGTGTGCCAGCCGTCCTTGGTCACGGTGATCGTGAGCGTCACGCCCGCCGGCACGCTCAGGGTGTACCAGCCTTGATCCTGCGTAGTCGTGCTCGCCGTGTAGGGCGCGAAGGCGTTCTCCGAGACCGCCTGGACCGTGGCGCCGAGAAGAGGCCGCTGCAGCGTGTCGTAGACCTGGCCGTCGATGGTGTCGAGGCAATCCGGGGCGGCGCAGGCGCTGTTCGAGGGCGCGAACCAGACCAGCACGCCGTTGCGCGTGCCGACGAAGTGCTGCGTCGTGGGATTGTACGTCAGTTCGTAAGACACCGCCTGCTCGGAAGCGCCTTCGGTGCCTTTCAGCTGCACCTCGTTGCCGCTGATCGTGCCCGTGAGCGTCGCGTACGGTCGGCCGCAGGCGTCCGGCTGGCGAAGCGTCAGCACGTTGCCGCTGACGGCGAGCTGCATGTTCGGGCAGATCGGCACGGGCCCCGGGCTCGGCTCGAGGTTCGATTGCTGGACCCAACCCACGATGTCCTTGGTCGGCAACGCGATCGCCGGGGTGGCGCTCGGCGAGAGCGAAGGCGACGGGCTTGCGGCGCTCGGCGAAGGCGTCGGCGTGGCCGTCGGCATCGGCGCGGGGGCCACGGTGCAGGCCGCGAGGCACGTGAGCGAGGCGATCGCAATCGGCAGACGGCTGGGCAAGGGGCCTCCTCCTGACAGGCAAGCACCACTGTAACATGGGCGCTTCAATCCTTGGGCTGCGCCCAGGCCGCCCATTGCGTGCGCCCGTCGCACTCCTGCCAGATGCGTCCGTCCGAACGCACCAAGACCGCGCCGTCTTGATCGGTGCGCCGATACGGCACGCGAAAGCGGCGCAATCGCCGCAGCGTGCTCACATGGGGATGGCCGAAGCGGTTGTCCGCGCCGACCGAGATCACCGCGAAGCGCGGGCGCACGCGCGCGAGAAAGGCATCGGTCGTGCCCGTACGGCTGCCGTGGTGGGCGACTTTCAACACGTCCGCATGCAGATCGCGTTGGCTTTCCAAAAGCTTTTGCTCGGCGGCCTGTTGCATGTCGCCGGTCAGCAGCGCGCGAAAGCGGCCGTAAGTCAGCATCACGACCACCGAGCCGTTGTTGAGGTCCCGCAGGTCTCGCCCGGCGGACAAGACGTCGAACGCCACGCCGTCGATCACACGGCGTACGCCGGGATGCACCTGCTCGAAGGGCACGTCGTGCCGCAGCCAGCTCGCGAGCAGGGCGTCGTTCACCGCCGTGCGCGACGGCTGGCCGGCGTCCCAGGCTTGCGCGACGGGCAGCGCGTCGAGCAGCGCCGGCAGTCCGCCGATGTGGTCGCGATGCGCGTGGGTCGCGACCATCAATTCGAGGCGCGTGCAACCCTCGCGCCGCAGATAC
>DATNPP010000152.1:0-14685 GCA_036703175.1 Oscillatoriaceae cyanobacterium | reverse complement strand
GTCGTCGCGGACCGATCCGAGGCTGGATTCGGCCATCACACGAATCGCCGCGCCGCGCGGCAACTCGACCTGGACCGTGCCGACGTCGGCACGGATGTCGGGCTCGCCGGCATCGAGCGCGGCGAGGCGCATGCGCACCGCGCCGGTGGTCGCCTGGACGTCCAGCGTTCCGGCCAGGTCCTCGCCGTCGATCTTTCCGGCGCTGGCCCGCGCGCGAATCGCGCCCGTCAGCCGGCGCAGGCTCACCGCCCCCGCGTCCGCCGTGACGTCGAGGCTCTCGAGATCGAGGTCTTGCACGCAGACCTTGCCGGCCTCGGCGTGCAGTTGGACGTTCGTCGCATCCGGCAGATAGACCGTCAGCCCACCCTTGCGCGGCGTGAACCAATCGAGCCAATTTTGCCGGAAGCTCTCCGGGCGCAGATTGAGCCGAATCTGCGCCGAACCGTTCTGGTTCGTCACGTTCAGCTCGAACCACTTCAGCGCCTCTTCGGCGAGCTCGGCGCGCGCCGATTGTCCGGGTTCGACGCGCAGCACCGTGATGGAGGCCGCATCGGCCTCGATTCGGACCTCGGCGCCGGGCGCCAACTCGAGAGGCCAGGTGCGCGTTTCAAGTTGTGGCATGAAATCTTCCTTTCGCGGCTCAGCCGGCAGACAGGGAGCGAATGCGTTCGGCCGCCTCGGTGGCCGAGATGGTGCCGGCGGCCAGTTCGTCGAGCACCTCGCGGCGCTGCACGGCGATCGCCGTCTCTTCGCCCGACGCGGCCTCGAGGCCCATCGCCCGCACCACCTCGTTCAGCCGGGACACCACGGTCGGATAGGAGATGCCGAGCTCTTGCTCGACGTCCTTGATCTTGCCGCGGCACTTGAGGAACGTCTGAATGAAGCGAATCTGCTCCCGGCTGAGCCCTTCGAGCCAGCCGAAGGAGAAATGGCCCTCGAGCGCGCTGCCGCACTCGCCGCAGGCGAGGCGGGTCACGTGCATGGCGCCCTCGCAGACGGGGCATTGGGTGATAACCAAGTGAGAGGCAGGTGGTTGTACAGGCATGATAGGATTATTGATCGCCTACTTGATAAAATCAAGACGGTAATAAAAAAAATAAATATCCGCTTTGAGTTTTACGAGAGATACCGGCGCAAGGTTCCTGATCTATTTTTTACGAGGCGCGAGAAGCCCCGGCAGGCGGATTCGGAAGCGCGAGGCGCGCCTGCGTCACCTCCAAGGTCGGCACCGCACGCATTTGCACGAACGACGCCGTCGATTTGCCGATGACATCGCACCCGGCCCGGCCCATGCTCCAGAGCGGAGTCGCGAGAAGACCAACGGGAGGCGCGCATGGACATCCGGAAAATCAGGAACGTCGCGGTGATCGGTCCGCACGGCGTCGGCAAGACGACGCTCGTCGAGTCGATGCTCTTCGACATGGCGGTGATTCCGACGCGCGGCCGCGTCGAGGAAGGATCGACCACCACGGACTTCGAGGGCGAGGAGATCGTGCGCGAGATGACCCTGGGCACCGCGATGGCCTGGGGCGACTGGAAGGGCACGACGATTCATCTGCTGGACACGCCTGGCCACGGCGAGTTTCTCAGCGAGGCCCGCTACGCGCTGGCGGTTGCGGATGCCGCGTTGCTCGTGCTGGATGCCGCCAAGGGCGTCGACGCGAACGTGCGCAAGCTCTATCAACTGGCGAAGAAGATGGGCTTGCCGGTCATGATCTTCCTCAACAAGGTCGAGACGACCGGCGCGCGGGACTATGCCGAGTTGCTCGGGCAGATTCGCGAGCAGCTCGATCCGCACGAGGTCCCGCTCGAATTGCCGATCGGCCGTGGCGCCGGCTTCAAGGGCGATTACGATCTGGTCGGCATGCACACCTGGTACTTCGCGCCGGACAGCGGCGAGGTCACCGAAGTGACCGAGACGCCCAGCGAGATCGTGGGCGAGGTCCAGCGTTACCATACCGAGCTGGTCGAGGCGATCGCCGAGCAGCACGACGAGCTGCTGGAGCGCTACCTCGAAGGCCATGAGCCGAGCGGTTCCGAGCTGTTGAGCAATCTCAAGAACGATCTGCTCGAAGGCAAGCTCGTGCCGGTGCTGTGCGGCTCCGCGCAGGCGAACGTCGCCGTGCGGCCGCTGCTCGACATGATCATCGCGCTGCTGCCGGATCCGAGCGAACGCCACTATCCGGAGCTCGTGGATTCCGAGACGCAGGCGCGCGTGCCGCTGGTGGCCGATCCCGCCGCCCCGGTCGCGATCACGGTTCTGAAGACCTTCTCGGATCCCTACCTCGGCAAGATCAGCGTCTTCCGCGTGCTGCGCGGCACGCTCGGGCACGATTCGCACCTGCTCAATTCCCAGAACGGCACCGACGAGCGTCTGGGGCGGCTCTTCAAGCTGCACGGCAAGAAGCAGGTGCCGGTGGATCAGCTCGTCGCCGGCGAGATCGGCGCGGTCGCCAAGCTGAAATCCGCGCAGACCGGCGACACGCTCGTCGCCGCGGGCCATCAGTCACGCCCGCTGCGTTACCCGATGCCCGAGTTGCCGCCGTCGATCTGGTCGGCGGCGATCGAACCCGCCGCCAAGCAAGACGAGACGCGCCTCGCCATCACGCTCGGCAAGCTCAAGGAAGAAGATCCGACCCTCCTGGTCGGCACCGAGCCGCGGACGCACCGCACCTTGCTCTCGGGCCAGGGCCCGACGCACCTCGAGGTGACGCTCGCGCGCCTGCAGGGCCGCTACAATTTGCCCATCACGCAATCCGAGCCGCAGATTCCCTACCGCGAGACCATCACCGGCAGCGCGCAGGGCCAGGGGCGGCACAAGAAGCAATCCGGCGGCCGCGGTCAGTACGGCGACGTCTGGCTCAGAATCGAGCCGTTGCCGCGCGGCGCGGGCTTCGAGTTCGTCGACGCCGTGGTGGGCGGCGCGGTGCCGCGCAACTTCATTCCGGCCGTCGAAAAGGGCGTGCGCGAGACGCTGGATTCGGGATTGCTCGCCGGCTTTCCGATTCAGGACGTGCGCGTGACCCTGTACGACGGCTCGGCGCACTCGGTGGACTCGTCCGAAATGGCTTTCAAGACGGCCGCCTATCTGGCGATGAAGCAGATCTTCACCCAGGCGAGCCCCGTGCTGCTCGAGCCGATCCTGGACGTGACGCTCACGGTTCCGGTCGAGTCGCTCGGCGACGCCATGGGCGATCTGAACACGCGGCGCGGCCAGATCGAAGGCGTCGACGGCAACGTGATCCACGCCAGATTGCCGCTCTCCGAGCTCTCCGGCCTGGTCGCGACGCTGCAGAGCTATACCAAGGGCCAGGGCAGCATCGAAAGCAGCTTCCACGGCTACCAGGAGGTGCCTTCGCACCTGCAGCCGCGCTTGCTCACCGAGCTGAAAGCGGAGTCCGGCACGACCGGCTAGCCAACGCGTCAAAGGTTAAGGGGCGGCGACCGTTTTTGGTCGCCGCCCTTTGCGCATTCGTGGGTGGCGAATGGGCCCAAGGCCCGGCTGGACGGGCTGATTTCTTGTTGATCTCGCCAGATCGCAAGTCGTCACTCGCATGCAGCGCATCTTAAACGAAAGATTGTCTTCTTAACCTCGTCTTAGTTTTAATGGAAAAACCTTTATGCTAATTTAACCTTGTTGACTCAATTGGGCCGCCGATGTCCCGATGCCTGCCGAGGAGAAAGCCACCATATGAAATCGTTGGTCTTGCTGACTGCTCTCGTCGCCGTCGCCTTCAGCACCCCCGCCTTCGCCGCTGTCGAGAAGCACAGCGCGCCGAATGCCCATAAAACCGCCGTCACGCAATCTGACAAGTCGGACAACTCCCAGCTGGGCTGGGGGCGTCACGACGGCCCCTGGGGCCCCCATGACGGCCCGCACGACGATCCCTGGCATCACGACGGTCCGGACGGCCCCCACGACGGCCCGCACGACAACCCGTGGCACCACGACGGTCCGGACGGCCCGCACGACGGCCCGCACCACGGCTGGTAAACCAATTGCATCAAAACCCGGGCCGCGCGGCCCGGGTTTTCGTCTTGGCGCTTAGCCGGGGCGCTGAATGCGATGCCAATTTCTGATCGGCCTGTTGATAGCATGTCAATTCGCATTCACTGGCCGGATAACACCGGTGATGCCTCGCGGCGCCAGACGAGCGCCTCCCACTCCCCTTGCCGGTAGCGCTCCGGGCGCCGATCGTCGAACAGAGGGGCATAGCGCACGCTCAATTCGGGCACGTCGGTGGCGACGAGGCCCGAGAGCACGAGGGCGCCGCCGGGCGCGACGCGCGACGCCAACTCGGGTGCGAACGCGAGCAGCACGGGGCGCAGAATGTTGGCGACCACCAGGTCGAACGCCGGCACCTCGAGCGCCAGCGCGCGGGCGATCGTGAGGCGATCGCGAACCTCGTTCAGGGCCGCATTGGCGAGCAGGCTCTCGATCGAGGGTTCGTCGATCTCGACGGCGGCGACCTGAGCGCCGAGCTTGGCGGCGGCGATCGCCAGAATCCCCGAGCCGCTGCCGAAGTCCAGCATGCGCCAGGCACGATCGCGCGGCGCCAGGGCGGCGATCGCCTGCAAGCAAAGCCGCGTCGTGGCATGGCTTCCGGTTCCGAAGCCCGGACGTTCCGTCAAGACGAGCGGAATGCCGGCGCCGGCGTGGATATCGCCGGGACGCAGGATCTGCCAGCACGGCGGAATCCGGCCGCTGAACGGGGCATCTTGGGTAGGCATGCCGCCATCGTACACCCACACGCGCGTCCGGCGCGCCCAGCCGCATAAATAACGGAAACTTAACGCCACCTTGGGCAAGTGGTCGACCCCACACGCGATAGCAAGAAGAGTATTCGTCGGAGTGAGGCCCATGTCGATTCTCGAGTCGCTCGATCGCAGCGTTGTTCGCAAGCTCGGCACCAAGCCCGTGCGCCATGAGGCGCCGCCCAAGGCGACGGCGAGCGCTGCTTCCACGGCCTTCGGCGTCGACCAGTTCAAGCGGATAGCGTCTTCGCTTCCGAATGCCGACGCGGCCGCAACAGCTTCGCCCGATACCTGGGAAGCCGTCACGCAAGGCTACGCAACCGCGACGCCGGCCGACCGCGACAAGCTTTCGGCCTTGCTGCGAGCAGCCGGACTCAAGGTCGGCACCCTCGACGCCGGCCGCTATGTGACCCTGGATGCACCGAACGTCCACGTCGTCGCGGAGCCGGGGCAGGATCGCTTCGAGCGCGTCGCCGGCAAAGATCGGGTGCTCTTCGCGCATGGCGTGCCGACCGAGACGCTGCAAGCCAGGGGCAACGGCGCTCTGCTGCAATCCGACGGCCGGCGGCAACTGTGGAGCACGAAATCCGCGGATGGCGAGCCGACGTTCCCAACGGCGAAGAAAGCTCCGGGCGAGTCGCCGCGCGCCGTGCCGGCGACTCTTCCCGTGAATCATGTGCAGCTGCCGGACTATGGCGGCATCGTCGCGAAGTTGAAGGCCAATGGCCAGCCCGTCGCGTCCTCCGGCATCGACCCGCAGGCGTATCGCCAGTTCGCCCAGCAACTCGACCAATCCGTGGTGCGCTCAGGCGGCCGGGTGATCGAACCGACGTCGCGGATCATGAACTACAGCGATCCGAACGTCTACAACTGCCACTCGTTCGCGACGACGGGCGGCAAGGGCGATCTCGCCGATCCCTACGACAGCCCGCAGCGGCCACGCTGGATCAATTCGCCGCTGTATCAGCTCAAGGAACAAGGCTACAGCAAGCTCTCGCCGACGCAGCGCGTGAAGCCCGGCGATCGCGTCGTGTACCGCCTGAACGGCGAGATCACCCACACCGGCATCGTGCGCGCCGTGGACGCGGGCGGCAATCCGACCCGTGTGGAGAGCAAATGGGGCAACTGGGGCCTTTTCGAGCATGGCGCCTACGACGTGCCGAACATTTACGGCCAGCCGACGGACTTCTATCGTCCGCCGACCTGAGGCGGTACGCCTTCGAGCCACGCTAGGGCGCAGCCGGCCCGTTTCGTTGTGCCGGTTCGTCATCCGCCGTGGGCTGCGGAGAGATGATCTCGACCTTGGCGGACTCCGCCGGCGCCGCCTGCGCACGCGGAAGCGAGAACCAGAAGCGACTGCCGTGGCCGGGCCGGCTTTCGGCGCCGATGCGTCCTCCGTGGGCCTCGATGAGCGTTCTGGCGATCGCGAGCCCCAGGCCCGTTCCGCCATGCGCGCGCGTCAGGCTCGGGTCCACCTGATAGAAGCGATTGAACAGGCGCGGCAACTGCTCCGGCGGCAGGCCGGGGCCCGTGTCTCTCACGGCGACCTGAGCCTCCAAGGCCGTACTGCTGACGGCGACCTCGACACGGCCGCCGGTCGGCGTGAACTTCAGGCCGTTGTCCACCAAGCGCTCGAGTGCCTGACGAATGCGCGCCTCGTCGAGCGGGAGCCAGACGGCCTCGCGTGGACCGGCGAGCGTGAGGCTTACGCCTGCCAGCTCGGCTTGCGGCTGGAATTCGGCCACCACCAGGGCGGCGAGGGCCGTCAAGTCGGCCTGGTGCCACTCCAGCACCAGCTTTCCGAGCGAGAGCTCCCCGACGAGCAGCAGATCGTCCACCATGTGTTCCATGCGTCGGGCGCCGTCCTGAATGCCCCGCACCAGGGGCTGCTCCTCGGGCGCTCCGAGGTCCTCGAGCAACTCCGCATTGCCGAGAATCGACGCGAGCGGGGTGCGCAGCTCGTGCGTCGTCGCGTTGAGAATGTTGGTCTTGAAGCGCTCGAGCTCACGGACCTTCTCGGTTTCGACGGCCTTTTGCGCCAGGGCGAACTCGGCACGCCGTCGGCTCAGCACCAGCGACGTGACGACCAGCATCGTCGCCGCGACGACCGTCAGAAAGGCCTGTATCTCGAGCGAGGACTCGAACCGCGAGGCCGTCGCGAATGGGCCGCGGTGGTGCAAGGTTCCCCAGATCGCGACGAACGCGACCATCGCCGACGCGGTGGTGGCGCCCAAAAAGCCGAAGCGTGACGCCATCCAGGCGACCACCAGCACGGGCAGGTACGTGAGCGAGTAATCGGAGACGCTGCGCGGAAGCCAGCCCATGAACACGAGCAAACTGATCGTCAAAAGCGCCGAAAGCGTGACGGCGAACTCGATGCGGCGTCTGAGCGGTGGCCGGCCGGCCATGGGCTTCCACATGGCGAGCAGCCAGGGCGTCAGGATCAACACGCTCACCATGTCGCCGGTCCACCAGTCCCACAGCACGTAGCGGAAGTCCGACGCGGCGACGATGCCGGTACGCACGAAGGCGATCGTGCCGATGAAGGCGCCGGCCGACGGCCCCAGCCCGGCCGCCAACACCATGAAGCCGACCGCGGCGCGCGGTTCCTCGAGCGAAGCGGGCCGTCCGAGCGCACGCTCGAACATGGAGACCGCCAGCACCACCTCGAGCGTACCGCCGAGCGCCACCGCCCCCTGCGTCACCAGCGGGCGATGGGCCCCCAGGGTGGCCGAGGTGATGAGCTCGCCCAGCAGAATGCCGGGCCAGAGGCGCAGCCCCCACTTCATCAACGCGAAAACGCCGATCCCCACGGGCGGCCATAGAATCGCCTTGTAGGCGTAGGCGATCGGATCGCCCATATGGAAGGCCGTCCAGCCGGAGAACCAATAGACGGCGACCAGCGTCAGGACCTGCCGCCAGTAAGACGACGAGATGAGCGGAGCAAGCATCCTTGCAGGCGCGTGGTTCGGACCCACTGCTCCTCCCTTCGACATAGCGCTCGTGCTGGCGTTGTTATGTCAATTCGAATCTAGCATCCCTGAAGCGCGTTGCCAAATTCCGCTAAGCGCCGCCTTTCGGCCCGAGCGCGGCCCCAGCACGGCCGACCTTCAAACGAAAAAACGGTCCGACGCCTCTCAGCGTCGGACCGCCGTCAAATCAGAGGGCGATTCCGGATGCGTTTCCTTGGCCGCTCGAATTCCCCAAGTACGGCCGTCGAATGGAGTGGTCGGTGAGGGAATCGAACCCACGACATCTTCGGTGTAAACGAAGCGTTCTACCGCTGAACTAACCGACCTCGAAGTCCTCATAGTAGCACGCAGGACCGCCTCGGGCCAATGCTCCGAACCGCCCTCGGGGCTTATTCCGGCAACGCGAGCCGTACGGGAATCGGCGTCTCGGTTTTGATCCCCGGCTCCACGCAGAGCGCGTCCAGACGCTCCATCGGCTCGAGGTACAGGTTGTTGATCAGCACCTGAATCGCCGCCATCACGGGCACGGCGATCAAGGCGCCGGCGATGCCCATCAGCTCCGCGCCGACGAGCAAGGCGAGCATCACCATCAGCGGCGAGACCTCGACGCTCTTGGCGAAGACGTAGGGCATCAGGAAGTGGCTGAGGACCGTGTTGCCGAGGTAGTAAACCACGAGCACCACCACCGCGAGCTGCCAGGAGACCGTCAGCGCGATTAACACGGCCGGCACGAGCCCCAAATAGCCGCCGACCATCGGGATGATCGCGAGCAGTCCGGAGAGAATCGCGAGCGCGAGCGCCAGCGGCTCGTGCACGATCTCGAGGGCGATCGCCAGATACAGCGAGAACGCGCCGATGCTCACCATCATGCCCTGCACGTAGGCGCCGAGCTTGAGCGCGATCGGGTCGAACTGGGCCGCGAGCACCGGCCGATGGCTGGGCGGCACGAGCCGCAGCAGATCGCGCTTGAGCTCGCGCCCGTCGAGCAGCAAAAAGAAGGTCAGCACGACCACCACGAACGAGGTCAGCACGCCGCCCAGCAGCTTGCCCGCCCAGGTGAGCGACGAGCCCAGCCAGGCCGAGGCCATCTTCGAGAGGTGGGCCGCCAGGTCGCTCAGATTGGGCAGCATGTGCCGCGTGTCGAGCCCTTGCGCCCAGGAATAGGTCTGCTTCACGCGCGCCGTGTACAGCGGCAGGTTCGTCGCGAGCGTGTGCGCCTGTTCGACGAGCGTCGGCACGACGATGAGGCCCAGAATCAGCACGATCAAGATCAGCACGCCGAACACGGCCAGCGTGGACCACAGGCGGCTCAATCCGCGCTTCTCCTCGAAGTAGCGCAGCGCCGGCAACAGCGCCGCGGCGATGATCAGAGCGACCAGGATCATCAGCAGCAGATTGGCCAGGTGATCGGCCAGCAGCACCGCGATCACGAGCGCGATCGCCCAGATGATGGAGCGCAAAGACAGCTTGATCGTGACCCGGTTCGACATGGCCCCTCCGGCGAGCGTGATCAGTAGGTGAAGCGCGTGTAGACGTCCACGATCCAGGCGTTGAAGTTGAAATCGGCGCGCGACGCGGTCGAGTTCATGTACAACGCCTCGCTCTCGAGGCTCCACCAGCTCTGAAGCTGGTAAGACGCATCCAGGCTCAGAAAATTGCGCCACTCCAGCTCGCCGATCGTGTCGAACAGGCGCAACTGGCTGCGCACGCTCACTTCGGTCGTCAAGCGATCCGTGAGCAGATCGCGCCAGGTCAAATAGAGCGAGTGGCCCTGGTAGCTGGTCGTGACGTCGTCGGCGCGCAGGTAGTCGAACTGATAGCCGTGGAAGATCAGCATCGAGCGCGAGAGCGGCGTGTAGAACACCAGCCCGCCGAACAGGTCGTTGTCCTTGCGCGCCGAGGTGTCGAGCTGATCGGCCTGCTTGTAGAGGAATTGGTAGCCGCCGTAGCCGAAAAGGCTTTGATAAAGCCGTCGCGAGGCCAGGCCGGTGGCGATCAGGTAGGTCGAATCGTAGTCCGGATTGAACTTGTAACGCTGGTCCAGCACCTGCAACCGGAACAACGCCGCGCTGTTGTTGTCGGCCGTTGGATAATAGGAGAACTGGAGATTGTTTCTGAAGGCGAGGTCCGGCGTTCCGTTCGCCTGCTGCTGGAGGTTGTTCGTGGCCTCGACGGACGACTCGTATTCGATGGACCACGGCTTGGCGGCGAGCGCGGGGGCGGCGGTCGCCACCCACGGCACGGCGGCTGCGAGGCCCACGGCCAGCAAGCGCTTCAGAGATGACATTCCGACAGCCTGATTCGTCACGTTCCGGCCATCTTAGCGAGCAAGCGAAAGCGCTGTCAAGCCGTTGTTTGCCGCCTGAGCGGCATGGCGGTATCATTGGGGCTCAGTTATCGCCTTCATCGAGGTAATCTCCTTGACCCCCTCTTCGCTCACGCAGGCCGTCGTCTTTCAGCCGGAGGACAATCCGGACTGGGGCCACGCGCGCAATCGCCGGCTGGCGCTGCGCACCGCCCAGGCCGAGTGGAGCCAGCCGGCGCTCACCGAGACGCTGCCGGACGGTTTCTACGCGCTGATGAACGATTTCTCTTACGAGGGGCTGTTGTGGCAGCTCGGGCGCGAGAGCTGGAAGTGCCTCGACACGCTCGCCTTTCAGCTAAGGCAAGACGACGCGGCGATCGCCCTCACGCCCGGAGCGGTGGAGGCGACGCCCGAGCGGGTCACCTACCACTACGCGAGCCCGGCCGGCGAGCTGCGCGTGAGCTACGGCCTGCTCGAGCCGCAGGGCGAGGCGCCCGGCGCGCTCGTGGTGGACTTCAAGCTCGAAGGGAAGGCGCGCGGCGTCACGCTGGCACTCAAGCCGCGGATCGACGTGCGGCACATGTACGAGCCTTCCGAGCCGACGCGCTTGCGCGTGCGGCACGTCGAGCCCCGCGCGTTGCTCCTGGCCACGCGCCAGCGCTGGCTCGCCATCGGCACGGACGCGGATCTCGCGTACTCAGCCAAGCGCGAGGTGCGCGACGTCGCCTATCGCCTGGGCCAGGGCGAGCGCCTCGGCGTCAACGGCCAGATCGTCTTCAAGCAGGACTACTTCAAGGTGATGGTGCCCGGCACGATCACGCTGCCGCTCGCCTCGCACGCCCGCGTCACGATCGCCGCCGGCGAGACCGAGGACGACGTGCGCACGGCCCTCGCCACCAAAGAAGCCGCCAAGACCAAGCGCCTGGCCGCCCAGGAGGCGCGCCTCGCGGGCTACTTCGAGCAGTTTCCGCGCCTGGCGCCCGAGGTGGTGTATCGCCTCTACGCGATGGCCGAGAAGTTCGGCGTGGCGCTCGAGGGCACGGTGCTGCCGATCTCGGGCGGCTGGTGGTTCCGCACGCCCTGGTTCCGCAACGTCTTCGAGGGCTTTCTGCACAACCAAAAGGCGCTGGTCGCGCTCGGCAAGCGCGCGGCGATCGCCGAGGCGCTGCGCGTGGCGGTGCGCTACCAGGAGCCGGGCACCGGCCGTCTGCCGAACCGCGTGCCCGAGCAGGATGCGGACATCGCGCGCTGGGAGAAGACGGGCAGCTTGCCGGCGGACTACTACGAGGCCTCGGACGCGGCGCCGCTGATGTTCACGCTGGTGGACGAGTTTCTGCCCGAAATTCAGGACGAGACGCTGGTCGCGAGCCTCTGGGAAGCCTTCAAGAACGCCTTCGCCGGCTACAAGGCCTCGCGGCTGAACATCCGCGGCGGCAATCCCGTGCTGCTCGAGAACGGCTTGTTGGCCTGCGTGCCGTCGCACTCCTGGATCAACGGCAAGCGCGTGGTCTGGGCCGAGGGCTTCACCGTGACGGATCTGCCGATCCGCGCGCCGGTGAACTGGCAGTTGCAGGACATTCTGCATTTTCGCGACACGCATTACACCTGGGAGCAGTACCAGTATCCGACCGCGTACCTGCCCGAGATCAACGCGCAGTGGCTGCGCATGCTGCGCGTGGGCACGAAGCTCGCACATCGCTTCGCCGACGCGGCGCTCGAAGACGAGCTGCGTCAGCTCGCCGAGCTGGCCCAGGAGAGCTACAAGCCGATCTTCTGGAACCCGCACGCCAACTTCCTCTACAACATCGTGACGCTCGAGCGGCGCATCGACGGCACGCCGACCGCGCCGGCGGTCGAGGCCGCGGCGCTGTTGGGCGAAGAGGTCTTCACGCGTCAGGAGCTCGAGTACATCTGGGTGATGGCGCGCAATCGCTTGCTCGTGAAGCGCCATCACGAGGGACAGGCCCGCGCTTTCGGCTTGCTCGCCAAGGACGCGCCCGAGCGGATCTTCTTCGACAACCAGCAGTACCATGAGGCTGTGGTCTGGCCGCGCGAGACGCCGTATTTGGTGCGGCTGCTGCGTCAGCTGGGCCAGGAGGCGACCATTCGCGAGCTGCTGGACACCAATCTGGCGCATCAGATGGACGAGGCGGCGATGTTCTACAACAACGAGATGCTCTCGTTGCCGGAAGGCCTCAATCCGAGCCCGAATCCGGACACGGCGCACAATCCGGTGCCGGTGAAGAACCCGATGCAGTGGTGGAGCCAGTGGTGCGACCCGTATCTGGGCGGGGTATAAGCGCGGCAAAGCGGGACGTGCACAGGAGAAGGCCATGACGCTGCGTGAGTTCGTGCTCGGAGACATCCCGGCGATCGCGGCGATCCGCAACGCCTCGATCCGCATCAGCCCGGATTTCTACTCGATGACCGTCGATCGCTTCCGGTTCGACTTCTACGACGAAGACGTGCCGATGACGAGCCGGATCATGATCGCCGAGGAAGACGGCCGCACGCTGGGCTTCTATCACCTCTACACGGACGAGAACCAGCTCGCCCGCGGCCGGGTGAACCTCGACGCCATCCATGTCCATCCGGACGCGCGCGGCAAGGGCGCGGGCGCGGCGCTGCTCGAATCCGCCTGCGACACGGCGAAGGGCTGGAAGGGCGGCTACGTCTCGACGGCGATTCCCGAGGGCGACACAGGCAGCCTGGCCTTTCTGGAGCGCCATGGCTTCTCGATCGCGCGCATCTTCTTCAAGATGCGGCTTTCCGAGCTGAAGGCGGCGCCCGAGCCGGTGATTCCCGAGGGCCTGCATCTGCGCCCGTACACGCCAGGCAGCGACGAGGACGCCTTCGTGCAGGTCTTCAACACGTGCTTCGAGGGCCACTGGGACTTCACGCCGCTGACGCCGCAAGAGGCGGCCGCCTGGAACCGACGCCCGTCTTTCAATCCGAAGGGCTGTTTCCTGCTCTTCGACGGGCCGCGGTTGATCGGCTTCACGACGATTCTGTTCGACCCGGAGCGTGCGGCCCAGACGGGCGAGGCGGTCGCGCGGATCTTCGAGATGGGCGTACTGCCCGAGTATCGCCGCCGCGGCTTGGGCTACCAGCTGCTGCTGGTGGGCGTGCGCTACGCGCGCGAGCGCGGTTTCCAGGCGATCGACCTGGTGACGGACTCGCAAAACGCCCCGGCGGTCGAAATGTACGAGAAACTGGGCTTCCAGGACAAACGCGCCAGCCTGGTCCTCCACCGCTCCCTGTAACACCGCGCCGCGCCCCCTCCCCTCGGTGGGGGGGAGGTTAGGTGGGGGCCAGGGACACGGACTGGGTGGGGGAGATTCCCGGCGGTCCACAAAGAGCATTGCTTTCCCGGCGGTCCGCAAAGAGACTCCCCCACCCCGTTTTCGCCCCTGGACGGGGCTCAAACTTCCCTCCCCCTCGCCAGGGGGAGGGGACGCTTTACGGCCAGCCGAAGCGGCGGAGGTCCACCCGGTCCTGGGCGTCGAAGTCGATGCCCTCGCGTTCGAGCAGATGCCGCTGCCGCAGCGGTTCCGGCCCTTCGAGCGATCGCGGGCTCACCTTGCCCTGCGCGTTGATCACCCGCTGCCACGGCACGTCGCTGTCCGGCGGCAGGTTCCGCAGCGCGTAGCCGACCGCGCGCCGCGCCAGCGGGCTGCCCGCCAGCGCGGCGATCGCCCCGTATGTCGTCACGCGCCCCGGCGGCACTTGCCGCACCAGGCGGTAGACCTCCTCGTAGAAGTTCGTCATGCCTCACCCCGCGCGTAGACGCGGCCATGGATCGTCTTGCCGTCCGGCCCGAACGGGCCCGACACCGTCTCGATCAGGTGGTAATAGTGCTCGGGCTCCGGCGGCTTCTCCTTGAACGGCGTGATGACCAAAATCCGCTCCGCGCCCGCCTCCGCGAGCCGCCACCACAGCATCGCGAGCTGCGCCGGCGTGGCCAGATGCAGCGCATAGCTCGACACCACGCAATCCGCGGGCGGCATCGGGTCCTCGAAGCTCGCGACCACCCCGGAAAAGCCCGTCTCGGCCTCGTAGCGCGCCACCATCGCGGGCGCCGAGTCGGCGCCCACGAAGATCAATCCGCGCCCCGCGAGCAGCTTGGTGACGAGCCCGTCGCCGCAGCCGAGGTCCAGCACGCGGCCGTGGAGGTGGTGCGCCATTCGTTCGAGAATCGCGGCGATTCCCGCGGCGTGCGGGTTCGCGTAGTGCGCCGCCTCGACGCGGTAATACTCTTCCGGGCTCAGGTCCGTGCCCAGATAGGGATGCGAATCGGCCATCGGCCCAGGCTAACAAAACCCCTTAGAGCGTGTCAACGCAAGGCGGAAGACGCGAGCAGGCCGAAAATGCCCATCGCGGCGGCCGCGCGCCACCAGGCCGGGTGCGTGAGCGTCCCGGCGATCAGACGCGGCTTCCAGTGGCACTCCTCCTCGAAGAAGGGCAGCGCCGCCTCGAACATCTCCAGCGGCACGCCCGTCGCGCGCTTCTCGTGGTAGGCCACGAAGGACTCGAGAAACGCCAGCTCGAGAAAGATGCTGTGGGGGCTCGCCTCGGTCAGAATGCCGAAGAGCCCCTCCCACTCGCGAATGGTCATCAGCCCCTCCCGAACAGGCAGGCCAACACCTGCAAGTA
>DATNPP010000308.1:0-13027 GCA_036703175.1 Oscillatoriaceae cyanobacterium | reverse complement strand
AAGGACGCGGCGATCGCCACGGTGTCGTCGGACGAGCCCGTGTCCACGACGATGATCTCGTCCACCCAGCCCTCGAGCGATTTCAGGCAGCGCGGCAGGTTTTCGGCCTCGTCCTTGACGATCAAACAGGCGCTCAGCGTCCTGGCCGGGCCCTTCACGAAGAGCTCGGGATGACGGGCGGCGATCTGGGCGAGGGCCTCGCGCGGCAAAGCGTCCGTCACGCCGCTTTGCGTCATCTCCTCGTGGGTGTCGGTGCTCGTGAGGCAGGCCTCGAAATCGGCGATCGCCCCGCGCAGGTCGCCCCGGTTGTAGCGCAGCTTGCCGCGCTCGAACAGGAACTCAGGGAAACCCGGCTTGCGCTGGAGGCCGGCTTCGAGCAGACCTTCGGCCTCGTCGAAGCGCGCCTGTCGGACGGCCAGCTCGAAGCGGCCGTTCAACTGAAGAAACCAGAGCGTTTCGTCGGCAGCGGGGTTGCCCGTGAGGAGCGTCTCCACGCGCGCGTAGGCGGTGCGGGCTTCGTCGAGCTGGTCCGCAAAGGTCAAGCTACGCGCGAGGTGCACCCATGCGGCAGGTGCGTCGGGGGCGTCTTCGACCGCGAGGCGGGCGAGTCGCACGTTGCGGGCGGCTTTGTCGCGCCCTTCGAGGGATGCACGCGAGTAGCCTCTGTGCTTCAGCCAGGCGCAGTCCGTGTGTTCGGCGGTCCACTCGCCGGACGAGGGTATCGCTTGCTCATGCAGGCGTCCCTCGAAGCGCACCTTCGCCTCGCGGCGCAACAAACGAATCATGTGGGCGTTCAGCTCGGTTGCGCCGTCGTCGCTCGCGTTGGCCTGGCGCAGGCTGTAGCCCCAACAGCGGCGATCGTCGCCCAAGGCGCGAAACGCCTCGGGATTCTCCACGACGAGCTCCTCGTCGGCGTCGATCACGAGAATCCAGTCGCCGGTGGCCTGCTCGAGGGCAAAGTTGCGGGCGGCGGAAAAGTCGTCGCACCAGGCGAAATGCGAGACCTTGGCGCCGAAGGACGCGGCGATCGCCACGGTGTCGTCGGACGAGCCCGTGTCCACGACGATGATCTCGTCCACCCAGCCCTCGAGCGATCTCAGGCAGCGCGGCAGGTTTTCGGCCTCGTCCTTGACGATCAAACAGGCGCTCAGCCGTGGCGCGGGGGTAGGCATGGGCAGCGCCAGCGCGAGCTGGCCCAGCCGCAGGGCCTCGGCAGGAGGACAGCTCGGATCGCGGCTTGCGGCCAGCAGGTGCGGACGCGCGAGGTCCAGCCGATCACGCCGTGCGTGCAGCGCCACGAGCTCGACATGGGCCAAGTAGCCCGTCACGCCGGCGCGCACCGTGCTCTCCCAGCCCTCGCGCGGCGCCTGAAGGCAGGCCTCGAAGTCGACCAGCGCGGCGTCCTGGTTCCGCATCTCGAGGTGCACGCGGCCGCGTTCGAAGAGGAACTCGGGATAGCGCGGGTAGCGCTCGAGGCCGGCGTCGAGCACCTCGAGCGCGCGTGCGAACGCGTTGTCGGCGCCGTAGGCCCATGCGGACAAGAGCAGGAAGGTGCGCTCACGAATGGGATCGAGCCGCGCTCCCGCCTCGGCCAAGGCCTCGAGCCGCGCGATTGCCTGCATGGTGCCCTCGCGTTCGCCGTTCAGCCAGAGGCTGCGCGCGAGTTGGTACCAGGCGTTGGGATCGTCCGGATGCTCATCGGTCATCACGCGCGCGAGCCGCGCATTGCGCGCCCGCTTGTCGAGCTTCTGCAACATCTCGTTCGTGTAGCCGTAGTGGCGCAACCGTGCACCGCCGAGGGGCACGACCGTCCAGCCGCACGCCCGGACGCTCGGGCTCAGATCTTCGTGCAGCCGGCCGGAGAACGCGATGCCCGGCCCGCGGCGCACCAGGCGAAGCGGCGCGAAGTGCGAGGCGATCGCGCCGGATTCGCCCACGTTCTCGATCTGGACCGCGTAGGCGCTCGCCTCCGCGGCCATCGCACGGGTGAGTGCGTCCGGCTGGTCGACGACGAGCTCCTCGTCGGCGTCAATCACGAGAATCCAGTCGCCGGTGGCCTGCTCGAGGGCGAAGTTGCGGGCGGCGGAAAAGTCGTCGCACCAGGCGAAATGCGAGACCTTGGCGCCGAAGGATTCGGCGATCGCCACCGTGTCGTCGCTCGAACCCGTGTCCACGACGACGATCTCGTCCACCCAGCCCTTGAGCGATTCGAGACAGTGGGACAGGTTCTCGGCCTCGTCCTTGACGATCAAACAGGCGCTCAAACGCATCGGCCGCACATCGGCGAGGGCCAGAATCTCCACGTAGCGTTTGAGGAACGGATGCGGATTTTGGGCGTGGAAGGCCTCGACGCGCTCGCGGGCGGCCTGGGCTTCTTCATGCCGCCCCAGCGAATAGAGCCCGCGCGCCAGATGGAACCAGGCGTCGGGCGAGTCCGGGTTCACCGCAAGTTCGAGGCGGGCGAGCCGCGTGTTGCGCTCGAGCTTGGCGAGGGCGTAGGCGGATTGATAGCCGCGATGCCGCAAGCGAATCGCGTCGATCTCGACGCAGCGCCAGCCTTGCTGCTCCAGCGCCGGGCCGATGTTCTCGTGGACGCGCCCGGAGAAGCGAATGCCCGGCGTGTTCGGCCACAGCCGCAGCGCCTGAACCTCGGAGACGATCTGCCCGTCGTCGTCGAGGTTGGCCTGCGTGATCGAATAGGCCTCGGCGCCGGCCTCGCTCAAGCGGCGCTCGAACGCCGCCGCGTCGCGCACCTCGAGCTCCTCGTCGGCGTCGATGAAGAGGATCCAATCACCCGTGGCCTGCTCGAGGGCGAAGTTGCGGGCCGCGGAGAAGTCGTCGCACCAGGGGAAGTGGAAGACCTTGGCGCCGAAGGATTCGGCGATCGCCACGGTGTCGTCGGACGAGCCCGTGTCCACCACCACGATCTCTTCCGCCCGGCCGTCGAGGGACTCCAGGCAGCGCGACAGGTTCTCGGCTTCGTTCTTGACGATCAAACAGGCACTAAGCGTCATGGCAGTGGCGAATCCTGTCTCAATAGGCTGAGGCCCTGCCTCGCCAGGGGGTGGCTGGGTGCCAGTTCCAGGCATGTTTCCCAGAACATACGCGCATCATCCGGGTTTTGCTGGTGCAGCGCACAGTAGCCGAGCCAGTAGTAGACGTCCGCTTCCTCGGGCTCGGCTTCGCGGCATTGCAAGGTGAGCATCAAGCCCACGTCGTAGAAGCCTTCCT
The DNA here is from genome assembly GCA_036703175.1 of Oscillatoriaceae cyanobacterium. GTDB lineage: Bacteria > Cyanobacteriota > Sericytochromatia > S15B-MN24 > JAQBPE01 > DATNPP01. The sequence continues at coordinate 9,796 of DATNPP010000308.1, read as the reverse complement.
TGAGTAGCGTGACGGCCCACTTGCGGCGCAAGGGGCGCCAGAGGCGATCGCCCAGCTCGGGGCCACGCTGGACGGCCCGCTCGACGTCCTTGAAGCGCTGGTAGCGCAGCAGCAATCGGAACCAGAGGTCCATGTCGCGAAGCGGCTCGGCCGGGCGTTCCGGTTGACCGCTGGGCTTGCGCCCGCCTTGCAGCAAGAACAAGAACATGGCGAGCGTGTCTTTGGTGCCCCAATCGGCGGCGCCGGCCCGCAGCCACTCTTCCCAGCACTCGGCGGCTTTGTGCGCCTGGCCGGTGAGGTAGTAGGCCCAGCCGCGCGCGAGCGTCGCGGCGGGCAAGGCGCAGTCCTGCAAGCACGCGAGCGCGCGCTCGCCCTGGCCCGCCTCGAGCAGCACGCGACCGAGCAAGTGCCGGGCCTCCGGTTTTTCCAGCGGCGACAGGATCGCCTCGGCCTCCTCGTAACGCTCGAGCTTGGCGAGACACCAGCCGACCTGGAAGCGCAGCTCGGCATCCTCACCGGCGTCCAGCGCCGCTTGAAGATGCCCCAGGGCCTCGCTCCAGGCGCCGCGCTGTAACAGCAACGAGCCGAGCGTGCGCCGGGGCGGCAGGTAGCTCGGCGGCGCCTCGGCGATCGCCTGACGCAGCAGGGCCTCGCCCTCTTCGTACTGCCCGGCGTTGAGGCGGGCGAGCGCGAGGCCGGTGCGCGCCGCGTAGCCGATGTGGCCGGGATGGCTCACCAGGGCGAAGGCCGCGGCCGACGGCGTCAGGCAGTGGGCGAAGTCTTCGCGCGCGCCGTCGTGATCGCCGGCCGCCAGCCGGAGGTGGCCACGGTGGTACCGCAGATCCGCCGCGTCCGGAAAGAGCGCGAGGCCGCGATCCGCGACGGCGCGCGCCGACTCGGTTTGGCCGAGCTGCACGTGCGACTCGACGAGCAGGTGGTAGGCGCTCGCCACGTAGGCTTCGCCGCGCACGTCCTCGCCGAGATCGTCGAGGACCTCGAGACAGCGTTCCAGGGGCGCGACGCGGCCTCCTGGCTCCGAAGCCGGCACGGAGAGCCCCAGCGCGTACCAGGCGAAGGGATCGTGCGGATTGGCCTCGGCCTGCGCCCGGGCCAGCTTGAGGTTGCGGGCATGCTTGTCGCGCGTCACGAAGGCCTCGGCCGTGTAGCCGTCGTGCCGGATGTGGCAGCCGGCGAGCGTCGCGGTCTTCACGCGGTGCTCGCGAACCGCCGCGATCTGTTCGTGCAACCGGCCTTCGTAGCGCATGCGCGGCACGTCGCGGCGGAACAGGCGGAAGACGACGCCGTAGGAGATTTCGCCCGAATCGAGCAGATTGTGCACGCGAAAGCTGAAGCCGTCGATTTCGGATTGCGTGAGCGCGCGGCCGAATTCCTCGGGATCCGTCACGACGAGTTCTTCGTCGGCGTCGAGCACCAGCGCCCATTCGCCGCTCGCGGCCTCCAGGGCCGTATTGCGGGCGGCGGAGAAGTCGTCGCACCAGTCGAAGTGGTGAACTTCGGCGCCGAAGGACGCGGCGATCTTGGCGGTGTCGTCGGTCGAGCCCGTGTCCACCACGACGATCTCCCCGACCCAGTTCCTGGCGCTTTCGAGGCAGCGCGCGAGCTTCTGCGCCTCGTCGCGCACGATCATGCAAAGGCTCAGTTGGGAAAAGGGCGCGGGCATGAGGGGCTTTCTCGGTGGGGGCCTTCTCATGCATTATCGACCGTCAGCGGGTCGGCTTAACAGGGCGACCATACGATCGCCTGGAACCGCAGGAGTGGAGGGGGGTTACGGATTCGCCCTCAGCAACCGAGCCAACGCTTCGCGTGGCCAGGCGTTCAGCACGCCCTGGCGAATCGGCGCGCTGAAACGACGCTGCGGCTCGAGACAGTGGGCGAAGTCCGCGCGGGCGCCTTCGATGTCGCCGAGGACGGCGCGCGCACGGCCCCGCTCGTAGTGGAATTCGGGAAAGCCGGGCACGCGGCGCAGCGCGCGCTCCAAAAGGGCGATCGCGTCCGCGTGACGTTGTCGGGTCTGCAATAGCCGCGCATGCAGCAGGGCATAGCTGCAGTACGGCAGTTCGGCCATGGGGTGGCCCGCCGCAAGCAGACGCTCGACCTGCGCGAAGGCCGCGCAGGTTTCTTGTGGCGCGGCGAGGTGGTACAACGCCGAGCGCCCCAGGTCGCTCCAGGCGGTGGGTGACTCCGGCGCCGCCTCGACGGCCTGCAAGGCCAAGCGGAAGTTGCGCTGGCCCTTCTGCTTGGCCTGCGCGGTGGCCAGCAAGTAGCCGTCGTGTCGCACGGCGAGCGCATCGAGCGGCGAGACGCGCTTTCCGGACGCCTGAATCGCGGGCGTGATGTCTTCGTGGAGACGCCCGACGAAGCGGAACTCGGGTCGGCGGCGAAAGAGGCGCAGCAGCGGTGTCTCCGTGACGCCGCCGTCGTCGCGGAGATTGCGTTGTGCCACAATGTAGCCGCCATGGTCGGGATCGGCGAGCGCATGCGCGAGCGCCGCTTCATTCTCGACGACGAGCTCTTCGTCGCCGTCGAGCATCAGGACCCAATCGCGCGTGGCGCGCGCGATCGCCGCGTTGCGGGCGGCTGAGAAGTCGTCGCACCAGTCGAAGTGGTAAACCTCGGCGCCGAAGGACGCGGCAATCTTGGCGGTGTCGTCGGTCGAGCCCGTGTCCACCACGACGATCTCCCCGACCCAGTTCATGGCGCTTTCGAGGCAGCGCGCGAGCTTCTGCGCCTCGTCGCGCACGATCATGCAAAGGCTCAGTTGGGAAAAGGGCGCGGGCATGAGAGGCTTTCTCGGTGGGGGCTCCTCATGCATTATCGACCGTCAGGGGGGCGGCTTGACTGGACTGGCGTGTGCCCACGTTCTGAGCGCGAGGACCGCCGCGCGAGCAAAAAAAAGGCGCCGCCCGAAGGCGGCGCTCGAACCGGACGGATTTAGCCGAGGAGCTTGAGAACGGTCTGCGGAGCGGCGTTGGCCTGCGCGAGCATGGCGGTGCCGGACTGCATGAGGATCTGCAAGCGGGTGAGGTTGGTCATCTCCGAAGCCATGTCCACGTCGCGGATATGGCTCTCGGCGCTGGAGATGTTCTCCTGCGAGACCTGCACGTTGTTGACGGTGTACTGCAGACGGTTCGAGACGGCGCCGAAGCCCGCACGGACCGAGCTGACGGCCGCGATGGCCGTGTCCAGGGTGGAGATGGCGGCGATGGCGTTCGCCTGGGTGTCGGTCTTCGAGGCGGTGAGCGTGAGGCCGCTCGAGTTCACCTTCTGGGTGGTGAACACCAGCGTCTGGCCGGAGTTGGCGCCCACCTGGAAGGTGAACGTGTACTTGCCGTCCAGCAGGCTCTGACCGTTGAACTGGGTGTAGCTCGTGATGTTGTCGATCTCACTGACGAGCGCCTGGAACTCGGAGTTCGTGGCGCTGCGATCCGAGTTGGTGAGCGTGCCGTTGGCCGATTCGACCGCGAGCTCGCGCATGCGCTGCAGCACGTCGGTGACGTTGCTCAACGCGCCGTCCGTCTCGTTGATCAGCGAGATGCCGTCCTGCGCGTTGCGCTCGGCCTGGGCGAGGCCGCGCACTTGCGCTTCCATGTTGTCGGCGATCGCCAGACCGGCGGCGTCGTCCGACGCGTGGTTGATTCGAAGACCGCTGGAGAGCTTCTCGAGCGACTTCTGCATCAGGGTGTTCGTCTGATCCATGTTGCGATGGGTGTCGAACGCCATGATGTTGGTGTTGATACGAAGTGACATGCGATTCCTCCTTGATGTCTCGCGGGGAGGTGTCCTTACCTCCCTGTGACCTCCGCTTTCGACGCCCCCCGGACGCCTGGTGCTTCCAGTCCCCTATCGGAACTTTGGAACCCAACCTTGAGGGGAAAACGAAAACGATACCAAACTTGTTGGGGCCGCCGGGTCCGGCCCGATCTGAGCGGAAATTCACGCCGACTGGGCCACCGGCATTCTACCACGCGAGTAGGCGTTCAAAACGCCCGAATCGTCCCGTCGACCACTCTTGAAATTCAGACGCCGTCCTCGAGCGCGATCGGCAGCGTGAACGTAAAGCGCGAGCCTTCGCCCAGCGTGCTCACGAGGGCGATCCGCCCGCCGTGAAGCTCGACCAGGCGCTTGGTGATCGGCAATCCCAGCCCCGTGCCGCGCTTGCTCTCGCCGTCGCCCACCTGCTTGAAGCGCTCGAAGACGCGGCCTTGATCGGCGGGCCCGATTCCCGTGCCGGTGTCGCTCACGCTCACGGCGATCGCGTCGCCGAGGGCGCGCGCGTCCACGCGCACCTCGCCGCCGTCCGGCGTGAACTTGATCGCGTTGGAGAGCAGATTCAATAGAATTTGCTTGAGGCGCACGCCGTCCGCCCAGACGGCCGGCAGCTCCGCCGGGATGTCGAGCGCGATGTGCAGGTGCTTCCGCTCGAGCAGCGGCGAGAGCATCGCGAGCGTGTCGCGCGTCTGTTCGCCCAGATCCAGCGCGGCCGGGTGCAAGCGCACCTCGCCGGCCTCGAGCTTGGTGAAGTCGAGCACGTCGTCGATCAGCTGGCGCACCAGCGCCGTGGAGCGCTCGATCAATTGAATGTATTCGACGTGGATCGCGCTGAGATCGGCGCCGAAATCCTCGAGCAACAGCTCGCAGGCGCCGGTGACCGCCGTGAGCGGCGTCCGCAGCTCGTGCGAGAGCGTGGAGATGAAATCCGCGCGCAGCCGATCGAGCTCGTGCAGATGGCGATTGGCGCGCTCGAGATCCTCGGTGCGCGCGTGCCAGGCGGCGTCGAGGCGCGCCACCCAGGCGTCGGTGAGCGCAGCGCACAGGGCCGCCGCCGCGTCGGCCGCATCGGGGCCCGGCTCGGGAGGGCGGCCGAGCAGCGCGACCAGCGCCAGTAACCGGCTCAGCGACAGGCCGGCGTGCATCGCGGCGTCGAGCCAGACCTCGGAATCGGAGGCGCCGGTGCGCAGAAAATCGAGGCCCAGGGGCACGAAGGCGGCGAGGGCGGATTCGGTGAGCGCGTGAGGGGGTGCTTGCCAGGCGGATTCCAGCCAGACGCGCGTGGCTTGCGGGGTCGGATTGCCCAACCAGCCGCCTCCTTCTAGGTGGTTTCAGGCGATCCCATTATACCGCATCCACACAAGTTTACAACGGATTGTAAAGGCGCAATACGTGACTACGCGCCGCCTGCGATCGCTTGTTTGGTCTCAAGACGCGGCGCGCCCTCGATCTGATGGCAGCCGCGGCAACGCGCCTCGTATTGCTCGGAGGCGCCGATCAGAATCACGGGATCGTCGTAGTGGGCCGGCCGGCCGTCGATCAAACGTTGCGTGCGCGTGGCGGGCGCGCCGCAGTGCAGACAGATCGCCTGCAGCTTCTCGACGTGCTCGGCCACGGCGAGCAGACGCGGCATGAAGCCGAAGGGCTCGCCGCGAAAGTCCAGATCCAGCCCCGTCACGATCACGCGCCGGCCGGAATCCGCCAGATGCTGGGCCACGGCGATGATCACCTCGTCGAAGAACTGCACCTCGTCGATTGCGACCACCTGCGTGTCCGCGCACACGCGCTCGAGCACCTCGCGGGCGCTCGTCGCGCGAATGGCGTCGAGCTGCGCGCCCGCGTGCGAGTTCACGCGCTCGGGCGCGTAGCGATCGTCGATCACCGGCTTGAAGACCTGCACGCGTTGCCGGGCAATTTGCGCGCGCTTGACGCGCCGGATCAGCTCTTCGGTCTTGCCGCTGAACATGCCGCCGCAGATCACCTCGATCCAGCCCGAGGATCGCGGAATGAGCGTGAAGCCGGAAGGGGTCATGCCGATCTCCTGAATTATGTTAGGCAGTCGCACATACGGAACGAGCGGCCCGACGGCCGCTCGGTTCTATTCTAGCGAAGGCCGGCGCGCGAGGAAACCGGCCGAAAGACCCGCGTCGGCTGTGACGTTTGCACAAAGTCAGCCGCCAGGCCGGGTCGCGGATTTTATGTCGTTTGGTGAAGCGCGCTCAACCGGCCTTGGCGGGCGCGACGGGCTCAGGCTTGCGGCCGAAGAACGAGATCAAGAAGCTCGCCGCGCCCGAAGCGGCGCCGGCCAGCAGGAGCACTGGCACCGAGATCGGCAACGCCACGCCTATCGCGCTGAGCGCGGCGACACCGAGCGCGCTCATGCCGAACAGAGCGCTGAGGCCCGAAGCGGCGCCTTGCGCGCCCGCGATCCAGCGATCGCGCGTGGTGGCGGCCGGATCTTCCATGGTGTGAATTGCCCGGCGGACGTCGATCACGCCGACGATGCCGCTCATGAGCGTGCCGATGATCGGCATGCGGCCGCCCATGGTCGCGACCAGGCGACTGCCCGAGCCCGAAAGGTGAATGGCCTCGCCGAGGCGCGTGCCGTCCAGCCCGTCGTCGATCGCAATGCCCGCGCGACCCGCCAGTTGTCGGGCCTCGACGTCCGCGGACTTGAGGCCGCGCCCGAGGGCGGTGCCGTTGAAGCGCGTGACCGCGTCCGTCTTGAGACCGCGCTCGAAGGCCACGGCGCGATCCTTTTGCTGCGTGATGAAGCTCCAGACGCGCCCGAAGAAGCTCTGGGCCTTTTGCGCGCCGGGCACGGCCTGGACGACCGGCTGCACCCGCTTGGCGGCGCGAATGACGCCCGTGGTGGCGCCGACGCCACGGCGCAGGGTCCGAAAGAAGCGGAACACGCCGTGGTATTGCTGAATCAGGTTCGAGATCAGCTGCCAGGGATCCAGCTTGGTGGCCGGTGCGGTCGCCGGCTTGCTCGCAACGTGATTGACGTCGGAACCGAAGCCCGGCGACGTCTCCGATGCGGAGGACGGGGCAGCCGGGGAGGTGGCGATCACTCGAGTTGGCGCAATTGGGTCGATCGTCATACGGGCCTTCTGGTAGGCATTATAGGCTCGGACGAACGGGCGTTCGCGTGCTCTAATGAGGACTTAAATGAAAATTAAAGCGATCGCGCCGTGAGCCAGCCCTGCGCCTCGTCCTCGATGCCGGGGACGCTGGCCGCGTCCAGCGCGGCGCGTTGCTGATCGAGCGCGCTCTGGGCTTTTTCGAGGCCGATCTCGAGATCGGCGGCCAGCTCGGCGTCTCCGAGCGCCGCCGCCAACGCGGCGCCGCGCACGGACGCATCGAGGCCCTCGCCCAGCAGATACGCGGCCAGATCGGCGTCGAAGCGCCGCCAGGCCAGATAAAGCCAGCGGTAAGCCTCGCGCGCGTCGGCTTCGACGCCGTGGCCTTGCGCGTACAGCTCGCCGATCGAGAAGAGCGCCTCGGCGTGGCCCTGTTCGCCGGCGGCCAAAAACCATTTCAGCGCGGCCTCGTGTTCGACGTCGAGGCCGATGCCCTGCGACTTCATCTTGGCGAGCTTGTACTGGGCCTCGGCGTGGCCTTGTTCGGCGGCCGCCGCGTACCAGCGCGCCGCCTCGTTGAAGTCTTGCGCGCCGGTGGCTCCCAGATAGTACTTGAAGCCCAGCTGGTACTGGGATTGGGGATCACCTGCTTGCGCGGCCTCGATGTCTTTGGCGAGCACCTCGCGCGAACCGGCTCCGGTCGGCTGGGACTCTTGCCACGTGGCCATCTTCTGCTTTTCGGTCAACGGAACCCTCGTCTAGGCCTGATGATGCACCGATTTTCATATACCTCCGTCGCCGCGAAAAATAGCGCGGCGTGCGCGCAGATCGCACGCGTCCATGGGTTAAAATGGCTCTCGCAATCCGTTGCCGTCGGAAGGATTCGGCCCATGGGCGCCAGCCTCGATCAACGCAAACGTGCGATGCAAGCCAGCCTGGCCGTTGCCTGCTTGATGCTGGTGGGCAAGCTGGCGGCTTTCGCCGTCACGCACAGCCTGGCCATCCTCTCGGATGCCGCCGAGGCGGTGGTGCACATCGTGGCGACCGCGCTCGCGGCGTACAGCCTCTGGTTCACGGCCCAGCCGGCGGACACCGAGCATCCCTACGGGCACGGCAAGTTCGCCTATTTCTCGGCCGGATCCGAGGGCGCGCTGATCTTGATCGCGTCGATTTCGATCTTCGTGCTTTCCGGCCGCGCGCTGCTGAGCGGGCCCCACGTGGCGCATCTCGGGCTGGGCCTGGTGATCATCGCGGCGCTCGCGGCGATCAATTTGATCCTCGGCGTCTCGCTCGTGCGCGTGGGCCGGCGGCACAACGCGCTGGTGCTGGTCGCCAACGGCCAGCACGTGCTCGCGGATTTCTGGACCAGCGCGGCGGTGGTGCTCGGCGTGCTCGCCGTGTGGATCACGCGCGTGCCGTGGCTCGATCCGGTCGTCGCGATTCTGGCCGGATTGAACATCTTCCGCGCGGCGGTGGGGCTGTTGCGCCAGTTCGTGGAAGGCATGATGGAGCGCGCCAATCCGCGCGAGACCGCGCGCATCGTGGCGGCGCTCAGGCGTGCGGTCGAGGAAGGGCGCATCTCGGATTTTCATCAGCTGCGGCATCGCCGGGTGAACGACCAGGTCTACATCGATCTGCATCTGCTCTTTCCAGGGCGCTGGACGATCACGCGGGCGCACGACTGCGCGAGCCAGGTGGAAGAGGCCCTGCGCGGGCTGTTTCCGCGGGACAAGGTCTTCGTCACGAGCCACCTCGAGCCGGCGGACGTCGCGCACGAGGCGGCGCATCCGGGCGGCCACGACGAGTTTCCGGATCCGCTGGGGCTGGAGCCCTCGGCCTGAACTGGGTACAAGCCAGGCAGCTTCGAGGAGAAGAAACGCATGCGCAGAGAACTTCGAGCGGGCGTGCTGCTGGCGACGCTGACGGCGCTTTCGGGCATCGCGGCGGTGAGCGCGCCGAGCGCGCCGCCCGCGCGTACGCAGAACACCGGGCAGTACATCGCGGGCAAGCCGGACGGGCACTGGATCTATTGGTTCACGAACGGCAAGAAATCGGCCGAGGGCTATTACAACAAGGGCCTCAAGGACGGCGTGTGGACCTACTGGTATGCCAGCGGCCAGAAGGAGCGCATGGCGACCTACAAGGAGGATCGCCTCAACGGCAAGTACACCGCGTGGTTTCCGAGCGGCAAGCCGGCGCTCGAGTGCGGCTATCTGGACGGCTGGAAAGACGGCCCGTACAAAAGTTGGTACGCCGACGGCCAGCCCAAGGAGCAAGGGGCTTATCAGCGGGACGTGCGCGTGGGCCACTGGAAGGTCTGGTATCCGCCCGCGGCACCCAACGCCTCATCGACGGCCATCCCTTCGCCTCGTCCGACCTGAGCGCGAATGCAAGCGAGCACCGCACTCGGCGCGGGCCCGCCCGCTCGTCCCAACCAAAGAAGCGTTGATTCTAAGGAAACTCTCAGCTTCGGCTCAGCCTTTTGGATCGTTTGAGGCCGTATGCTGCCAAAAGGCTTTTATAGGGCGCGCGTCGCCCGCGATGAAAAGAGGAGTTTCCGAAATGAAGCGCTTTGCTACGATGCTGGTGGCCGCTGCGGCCATCGCGATGACCGGCACCACCGCGATGGCGGCGACCGCGACCGCGAGCAGCACCGCTCACCCCGCGATGAAACATGCCGCGACCACCAAGAAGGCCCATGCCCACCATTGGACCGGCAAGAAGACCGCCCACCACTGGACGGCCGCCCAGAAGAAGGCCTGGCGCGCCAAGCATCCGGTGAAGGCGTGGCACGCCAAGCATGCGGCGAAGCACGTCGCGGCGCACAAGGGCATGGCCAAGCCCATGGCCACCCCGACGCCTGCTCCCAAGAAGTAAGCGTTTCGCACCGGCGAGCGGCCCCGCGAGGGGCCGCTTTTTTCGTC
>DATNPP010000307.1:0-13576 GCA_036703175.1 Oscillatoriaceae cyanobacterium | reverse complement strand
CGGTCGGCGTGAACGGCCCGCTGCAAGCCGGCACGCGGCTCGCGCTCGACTGGGAGGGCCCGGCGCTCAACGACCCGCAGGCGCTGCACGACGCGGCGAACTACATTCACAAGGTCACGGGCACCTGGCCGGTGGTCTATGCCTCGCAGAGCAACGTGTCGACCGCCAAGCAGCAGGTGCCGAATGCCCCCGTCTGGCAAGCGGCGTGGGGCCCGAGCCCGGACCGCAATTTGCCGTTCGTGCAGTACAGCGACGGCGGAAGCTCGGGCATCGACCAGGACGTTTTCAACGGCGACAAGCAGGCTTTGCGGAAGTTCGCGGGCTACGCGAACTAGAAGCCTCAGGCGCGTGCGATCGCCGCACGCGCCTCGTTCGGCGTCAGCGCGACCAATTCGACGTCCCCCAGCGCGCGCGGCAGCACGAAGGCCACGCGCGCGTCTTGATTCTTCTTGTCGCGCCCCATCGCGTCGAGCAGCTCGTCCGCATCCAGCATGGGCAGGTGCGTCGGCAATCCGAGGGCCGTGAGCAGTCGCGCGAGGCGCTCGACGGCCGCTTGAGGAAATAGCCCGCGCCGCGCGGCCAGTTGGGCCTCGGCGACCATACCGATCGCCACGGCCTCGCCGTGCAGGTACTCGCCGTAGCCGGCGATCGCCTCGATCGCGTGCCCGACCGTGTGCCCGAAGTTCAGAATCGCGCGACGCCCGCTTTCGCGCTCGTCGGATTGGACCACCTCGGCCTTGAGCTGGCAGCAGCGCAGCACGAGGCGGTTCAGCAACGGCAGATCGCGCGCCAGAACGGCCGCAGTCTCCCGTTCGAGCAGCGCAAGCAGCTCGGGATCGAGAATGACGCCGTACTTGACCAGCTCGCCCAGCCCCGCGCGGTACTCGCGCTCGGGCAGCGACAGCAGCGTGGTCGTGTCCATCAGCACGAGCTTCGGCTGGTAGAAAGCGCCGATCAGATTCTTGCCGCGCGGATGGTTGATGCCGACCTTGCCGCCGACCGACGAATCGATCTGCGCCAGCAGGCTCGTCGGCACCTGCACGAAGGGCACGCCGCGCTGATACGTCGCGGCCACGAAGCCGGCCAGATCCCCCACCACCCCGCCGCCGAGCGCGATGATCGAATCGCTGCGGCGCAGACGCGCGCGCACGCACACGTCGTAGAGATGCTCGGCCTCACCGAGGCACTTGCTGCTCTCGCCCGCCGGCACCGTCGCCAACGTGGCGCTCCAGCCCGCGTAGCGCAGCGCCGCGAGCAACGGCTCGGCGTAGCGGGCGCCCACGTGCGCGTCCGTCACGACCAGGCAGCTGGAGGGCTTGCCGAGCAGCTCGGGCAGCGCGCTCAGACTGCCCGGTTGCACCACGATCGGATAGGTGCGCTCGCCGAGGTCGACCTCGAGGCGTCCCGCGTCCGCGAACAGCTGGCGCGCGATGCGCTCGGCGGCTTGCTCGGGCGTCGCGCGGCTCGTGTCGACGTGCAAAGCGAAGCCCTCGTAGATCGGCGCGCGTTCGGCGAGGCGCGCCTCGAACGCCGCGCGATCCAGACTGAGCGGGCGATTCGGATCCGCGCCCGCGCGCTGCCAGAGCACCTCGGGCGGCGCCTCCAGGCAGACGATCGGTCCCATCGCCATCAGAAAGTGGCGGCTTTCTTGATCCGTCACGGCGCCGCCGCCGCTCGCGATTACGACGCGCTCGCGCGCGAAGAGCGTGGCGATCGCCTGGCGCTCCCATTGGCGAAAGAATGGCTCGCCCTCGGCGAACAGCTCGGGAATCGTGCGGCCGGAGAGGCTCTCCACGAGGGCATCCGTATCCACCAGCTCCCAGCCCAGGCGCGCGGCCAGGGCACGGCCCACGACCGTCTTGCCCGCCCCCATGAAGCCCGTGAGGACGAGGCGCGTGGGCTCAACCGCCATGCGTGCGGACCTGCTGGGCGATCGCGCGGATCGCGAGCCGGTAGCCCTCGGCGCCGAGGCCGCTGATCACGCCGGTCGCGATCGGCGAGACGCACGAATGATGGCGAAAAGGCTCGCGCGCGAACACGTTGCTCAAATGCACCTCGATCACCGGGCAGCGCAGCACGGCCAGCGCATCGCGCAGCGCCACGGAGGTGTGCGAGTAGCCGGCCGGATTGATCACCAAGCCGTCCACGTGGCGCGCGAAGGCGTCCTGAATCCAATCGACGAGCTGGCCCTCGTGGTTGCTCTGGCGGCAGTTCACCTCGAAGCTTAGCTCGTCGCCCAGCGCGCGCAAGCTCGCGTCGATCGCGGCCAGCGTGGTGTTGCCGTAGATCTGGGGTTCGCGCGCGCCCAGAAGGTTGAGATTGGGACCGTGCAGGACATCGATGATCATGGTTGCCTCAAGATTCGGTAGCGGCCGCTTCGCGCAACAGCGCGAGAGGCGGCCGTTCGCCGGTCCAGCGCTCGAATGCGTGCGCCGCCTGGATGAGCAGCATCTCGAGCCCGTTCTGAATGCCGAGCCCGCGCGCCTGTGCCTGATCCAGAAGCGGCGTTCTGGCCGGACGGTAGATCAGATCATACACGAAAGCACCCTCAGGCAGGCAAGCGATCGCGTCGGGCGCCAGCGGCGCGCTCACGCCGTCCATTCCGACGCTCGTGGCGTTGACGAGCAGCTCGGCCTCCGTCAGAAACTTGCGCAGGCGCGGGCCGTCCGCGAAGCTCGCCGCCTCGAAGCCGGCTTTCAGATCCGCGCCGAGGGTGCGTGCGGCCTCGAGGCGGCGTGCCACCACGGTGACGGAGCAGCCCCGATCTTGCAACCCCGCGGCCACGGCCCGCGCCGCGCCTCCCGCGCCGAGCAGCACGACGCGCAGACCGGGGCGTAGCAACGCCGGCGGCAGGCTCTCCAGAAAGCCCAAGTAGTCCGTATTGTCGCCCAACAGGCGATCGCCCTCCCAGTAGAGCGTGTTCACGGCCCCCACCCTTGCCGCCAGGGGCGTGAGCCCATCGAGCAGCGGAATCACGGCCTGCTTGTGCGGCACCGTCACGTTCAGGCCCGGAAAGCGCCAGGCGCGCACGCCGGCGATCGCGCCCGCCAACCGTTCGGCCGGCACCGGCAGCGCCACGTAGGTACCGGGACGCCCGGCCCAGGCCAGCGCGGCCTGGTGCAGCCGGGGCGACAGGCTATGGCCCAGCGGATAACCCAGCAGGCCAAAGAGATCGGCGGTCGTGGCGCTCATGCTCGCCAGCATAGCGTGTTCGCCGCCGGCCGTCACCCTGCCGTGCGCGAGGACGAAGTGGCGGCTCACAACGTTCGCGCGATGAAGCAGGAGCTGGCCGCAATTCTACACGTTTCGGTCCTTCAACAAGTAAGCATCCGCATTCCACCGTCTTTCGCCGGCGATCCTTCCGCACGGGAGGACAGCTTTTGATTGGAATCGCCGATAAGCGATCCGGATGCCTGGCGAGCAAACCACCGGTGGCGCGAATTTGTGAAATAATGGAGTGGAAAGAGTTGGGAAACAGGCCATGAGCGCATCTGGGGACGCGCCGTTCCCTTCCGAGAACCGGTTTTTCGCCTTGACCCCCGATCCGTTCTGCGTCCTCGGCGCGGCCAGCGGAATCGAGGAGCCGAATGCCGCCTTCGCACGCCTGTTCGGCGCGAACGGGACGCTGCTCGAGAGGCTCCATCCAGACGAGCGCGCCGCGACGGAACGCACGCTCGTGCGGACCGCCGCGAACGGCAGCGCCGAGCTGCTCACGCGCGTGCGGCAGTCGGACGGGCAATACCAGTCGTGGGCCTGGTCCCTGGTACACGATCCGCAATCCGACCGTATTCTCGCGCTCGGCCGTCGCCCCACGCAAAACCCGCCCGTCTCCGAAGCGGGAACGCTGCTCGAGACCTTGCTCGAGGCGTTGCCGGACGCGGTCAACTTCAAGGACGCCCAGGGGCGCTGGCTGCTCGCCAACAAGGCGATGCTGCGGGCCTTCCGCCTCGAAGGAATCGACTACCGCGGCAAGAAAGACTCCGAGCTCACGCCCGCGAGCCCGTTCTTCGCGGAGGCTTTCGATTATTGTGAGCGGACCGACGAGGATTGCTGGCGCTCGGGCAACGTCACGCTAGCCGAAGAGAACATCCCGCAGCCCGACGGTCCGCCGCTGATCTTCGAGTCCTACAAGGTTCCCCTGTTCAATCCGGACGGCAGCCGCAAAGGCCTCGTGGTGATCGGACACGACGTCACCGAGCGCCGCCGCCTCGAAGAGGAGCGCGCGCAGTTGCTCGTTCGCGAGCAGCGCGCCGTCGCCGAGGCGCAATTCGCCCGGACGCTCAACGAGCTCAAAAATACCTTCGTCAACTCGGTCTCGCACGAGCTGCGCACGCCGCTGACCAGCATCCAGGGCTACGCGGAGTTTTTGCTCGACGAGCTCGCAGGCCCGCTGAACACGGAGCAGCGCGACTACGTGCTGCACCTCGAGCGGGGCGCCAAGCGTCTCGGGCGCTTGATCGACGATCTGCTCGACTTCGCGCGGCTCGAGGCGGGCACGTTCGCGCTGCGTCGGCAGCCGACCGCGCTCGCGCCCATCGCGCGGGACGTGCTCGAGAGCCTGCTGCCGCAGGCCAAAGAAGCGCGTGTGACGCTCGCGAGCGCGATCGGAGACGATCTGCCCGAGCTCGACATCGATGCGCAGCGCGTCGAGCAAGTGTTGGCGAATTTGCTCAGCAACGCGATCAAGTTCTCCCCGGCGGACAAAACGGTCACGCTGCGCCTTGCGCGGCGCGACGGCCGGATTCGCTGCGAGGTCGAGGATCGCGGCGTGGGCATCGCGCCGGAAGACGTGCCCAAGCTCTTTCAGCGCTTCAGTCAGTTGCGCGAAGGCGCGCAAAAAGGCCGCGGCACCGGGCTGGGGCTGTCGATCGCCAAGTCGATCGTCGAGGCCCACGGCGGCGCAATCGGGCTGGAAAGCACGCTCGGGCAAGGCAGCCGGTTCTGGTTCGAGTTGCCGATCACGAACGCCGAAGGCTGATCACGGGGCGGGAACGAGCATCGTGAGCCCGATGTCCGACACGAAGGGCACGAGGCCCGCGTCGCGCACCTGTTCGGCGATCGCCGCGCGCGCGGCGCTGTCCGCGGGATCCACGTACTCGAGCGTGAAGATCGGCAGGCGGTAGTCGCGTCTCACGCCCTGCAGTTGCGCGACGCGCGTTTGGATCGCTTCCGGCGATCGCCGCAAGTAGCGACGATTCGCGAAGTCGTAGTTCGTCAGCACCGATTCCACGGCCAGCCCGGAGAGCGCCGGCGCCGCGTCGGGCAACAACTCGAGCCCGCCGTTGGCGACGAGAATCGCTTGGGGATAACGCGCCTTGAGCGCGTTCACAAAGGACGCCATCGCCGCACGCGTTCCCGTCTGACCATGCCGTTCGAGATCCGCGCCGACGTCCAGCGTGTCGAGAAAGAAACCGTCGTAGCCTTTGGCGAGGATTTCGGGCGCCAGGCGATCGAGCACCAGCGCGCGCCAGGCCGCCGAGCGCGGATCCACCGTCACCGCGCCCGGCCAGTTGGGGTTCTTGCCCAGCAGCGCGCCGGAATCGTGCGCGAGCGTGGCGAAGTACGGCCGGCTCTCGTTCACTTCTCCGAGCGAGAGGTAAGCCACGACGATCTGGCCGGGTCGCCGAAAGTCGGCCACGCGCCAGGGCTGATCCGGCTCGAGCACGAGCAGATCCGGCGCCCGCAGCGCCTGGATGGGAGCGTTCGCGCCGTAAAAGACCGCCCAGCTGTGCACGCCCGCGAGGGGTCCGATGGTCGCGCCGAGGCCCAGCAGGCCGCGCACGAAGTCGAGAAGCTGGTTCCAGAACATGCGCCCAGTATACCCCGAGCGTACGAGCGAGCAATCGGCTATACTGCGGGCGCCATGGCCACAACGAACGACCTCACGCTCGAACCGACCACCGCCGGCGATCCCGCGCTGCATGCCTTCCTGACGCAGCACACGGATCCGCGGCGCGATCTGCTGGCCTGGGCGGACGCCTTTCCACCGCTGGGCGAGCACAGCCGGATCTGGCTCGCGCGATCGCGAAGGCGGATCGTGGGCCTCGCGATCGCCTTTCCGCTCTGGCCCGAGCGCCCCGCGCTGGTGGTGCGCGCCGCGGATCGCGGAACTGAAGCGCAGATCCTCAACCTGCTGGTTCAAGGCGGCGCGCTGCGCCGCGGCTACGTGATCACGGATCCGGCCCAGGTGCCGATCTATGCCCGCCTGGGCGAGGTGCGCGATCGCCTCACCGAGTGGCACTACCTGCTCGATGCGGCCGACTGGACGCCGCTGGCGACGCCCGGCGTCGAGAGCCCACCGCTCGACGCGATTGACGCCTTCTACCGGCGCGTCGGCGCTCCGGCCTGGAATCCCTGGCAGTACGCGACGGGGCCCTACGTGGCGATCGCCGAGCAAGGCCAACTGGTCGCCGCGGCCGGCACGCACTTTCGCGTGCCCCAGCTGGCGCAGATCGGCAACGTGTTCACGGATCCGGCCTGGCGCGGCCGCGGGCTGGCGCGGCGTTGCACCGCCGCCGTCACGCAGCGCCTCGTCGAGTCGGGCGTGCCAGTGATCAGCCTTTTCGTGGCCGAGGAAAACGCGGCGGCCCGTCGCGTCTACGAGGGCCTGGGCTTCCGGCCGTTTCGCCCCCTCGCGGCTTTTGCCTGGGACGCGGCCCCGAACAGTACAGGTTAACCCCGTCTTAATCCAAGGTTAGCCGATCTTTTACTCATTTTCATGGCCCGTTGCGGATAACTCGCTCAGCCCCGTGAATAAGGAGACCCATTCGCATGCTCAAGTTCCATGCTCTTCTCGCTGCGTCCCTGGTCGTCTCCTTGACGGCCGGCTGCGGCATGTCCGCCGTTCCTCTGACGGCCAACTCCGCGTTCGGCGCCTTCAACGCGATGGCGAAGCCCGTCAGCGACCAGGCGACCACGATCGCCGCGAAGTGGGAGCCCGACGCCGCCGAGATGGCCGTGTCGATCTCGCGCGCCACCGACGGTGGCGACGACGTGCCGAGTTACCTCTTCACCTCGAAGCACAAGCCGCAGTCGATGCTGGTCGTCGCGAGCACCTCGAACGGCCTGCAATCGCAGGAAATGCCCCTTTCCGGCTCGGCCGCCAACGGCTTCGCCTCGATGCTGCCGATCACCGATCCGCAAGGCGTCCTGCTCGACTCGAAGGTGCTCTTCTCCGACGCGGTCAAGGGCGGCATGCTGAACCCGGCCGACCTGGTGGTGCTACACAGCAATCAGAGCGGCCAGGACTTCGTGATGGCCGTCGTGACGGACGCGGGCAGCAAGAACTGCCTCGTGCTCGACGCGACGACCGGCGACGCGATGGGCCCGGTGCAGCCGCTGGGCGCGCGCCAGGTGCAGATGTTCGGCTGGCTCGAGAACGTCGTCCAGGTCGTCGAGCGTACGGGCCTCGAGGCGATTCAGGACGTCAAGAACTTCCTGAACCGCCTGTTCCACCACACGCCGAAGCCGGCGCCCTCGCCGGCGCCGAGCGCCGCGCCGCAAGCCTAGGCGTCTTCCAAAGGGGCGTGGACGTCGTAATCCATGCCGTAAAGCCGCTTGAACTCCCCGACGAGGCGCAAGACCTCCGGGGAGTCGAACGTCGAGAAGCCCTCGAACGCGTGCATGACGACGTCCTCGAGCAATCGCCCGAGCGACACGTCGTGGTACTCGGCGAGGGCTTTCAACACTTTGACCATGCGCTTCTCCATGCGCACGCCCAGCTGCACGCGCTCGACCGTCATTGCTTCCATCTTGTTACCTCGCTTTCTTGTTACATTGGTAACAATATAACAAACAAAGCGATCGGTCAAGGGTCCGCTCGAGGGGCGAGCGTGCGTTGAAGCAGTCCTCCGAAGGGCCTAGCATGGGCGATGAGTGAGCTGGCTAGAGCGAGGAGGGCGCCATGAAGCATTGGAAAGACGACCAGGGGCGCGAGAAGACCGAGCAGATCGACGTCGAGCCGCAGCCCGTTCCCTCACCTGAGGAGTTCGAGGCCGAAGAAGGGCGCAAAGAAACGCCCGAGCCGCCGCCGCAGGGCCCGGTCGTGGACGTCGATCCGCACTGGGTCAACCTCAAGCTGCCGGATCATCCGCGCAACGAGGGCTGGCTCTAAGCGCTCAAAAGAAGCGCTCGCGTCCCCACGCGACCAGTTCCGGCTCGAGCGACTCGAGCGGACCGAAAACGCGGCAACGGGACGGCAACTCAGCCGCCGGCAGATTCGCGCAGCCGCGTCCTCCGAGCCAGATGGCTTGATCCGGCCCGAGGGCCGCGTCGAGCGCTTCCAAGTCTTCGAGAAGGGTCTCGGAGGCGCTCGCGGCGCTCAAGCCGATCACGCGGGCGTGAGTCGCGCGCGCCGCGCGGGCGATCTCGTCCACCGGAAGCTGCGGCCCCAATGGCAAAACCGGAACGCCGTACGTGGCGGCAAGCAGCCCCACGCTGAGCAGTCCCAACTCATGGAGCTCGCCGGGCAAGGTCGCGAGGAGCAACGGCGCGCGATCGGCGGCGCGCTCCTGGACGCGCAACATGGCATCGAGAAAGCTGCGCAGCAGCGCCGTTCCGAGGTGCTCCTGCGCGACGCCGAAACGCCCCTCGGCCCACGCGGCGCCCATTCGATGCATCAGCGGCACGGCGAGTTCGCGGACGAAGCGCCGAGGCGGCATCAAAGCGGCAAGCCGACGGAGCTCGCGATCGGCGGCAGGGGCGTCGAAGTGCTCCAGGGCCAGCAGAACGGCGTCGAGGCCCACGGGCTGCGGCGTGTCCGCTGTGGGCACCAGCTCCTTCAGGGCGTCGTCGGGCAGCTGGGCGATTCGACCGATCGCCTGGCCCGCCTCGATCGCCTTTTGCAACAACAACAAGCGCGACACGTCCGCCGCGCTGTACGAACGCTGACGCCCCTGCGAGCGCGCGGGGACGATGGCGCCGTAGCGTCGCTCCCACGCCCGTATCGTGTCCGCTTTTAGGCCCGTCAAGCGGCTCACCACCGCAATCGAATACTCGACCATCGCTTCAGGCACTTCCGTCGACCTCCAACCCAAGCTCTGAACGCAGCGCCTGCGGCAGCGACGGGCAAGTGAAAACGAAGCCCGATGCCAACAGGCGCGTGGGCAACACGCGCGCCCCTTCGAGCAAAAGCGCCCGTCCCATCTCGCCGAAGGCGGCCTCGATGATCGGCGCCGGCAACGGCATAAAGGCCGGCCGGCCGAGCACCGTGCCGAGGTCTCGCGCGAAGGCCGCATTGCTCTCCGGCATCGGCGCCGTCGCGTTCACCGGCCCCACGAGCGCCGGCGTGAAAATGGCGTGCTCCACGGCCCCCAGCACGTCGTCGAGGGCAATCCAGGACATTCCCTGCCGTCCGTCGCCGATGGGCCCGCCCAGTCCCAGCTGAAACGGCGGCAACAGCTTCGAAAGCGCGCCGCCCTTCGGGCTGAGCACCACGCCGAGGCGCAGATTGACGACGCGAATGCCGGCCGCGCGGGCCGGCTCGGTGGCCGCCTCCCAGCGCCGGCAAACATCAGGCAAAAAGCCGTCGCCCGAAGGGGAATCCTCGTCCACGGGCTCCGCAGGACGATCGCCGTAGATGCCGATCGCCGAGGCCGCGATCAGCACCTCGGGCGGTCGCTCACACTCGGCGAGCGCCCGGGCGAGCAGCGCCGTGCCGAGTGCGCGGCTTTCGAGGATGCGCGCCTTGCGTTCCACGCTCCAACGGCCGGCGGCGATGCTCTCGCCCGCGAGGTGAACGACGGCGTCGAAGCCTTCCAAGCGGCGTGGCTCGAGCTCGCCGCGCTCGGGATTCCAGGCGATCTCGCCGGGCCCGGCCGCCCGGCGCACGAGACGCACCACTTCGTGGCCGGCGGTGCTCAAATAGGACACCAGCGCGCTTCCCACGAGCCCGGAGGCGCCGGTGACGAGCACGCGGCGAGGCCCCCGGGCGGCGAAGCGGGCGTGACGCTCGAGGTCGACGCGCGTGCGGCGATGCCGAAAGGCGAGCGTCCGCTCGAGTGACGCGTGTATGCTCGGCCCCGCGAGCCAATCACCGAGGGGGCCACCCGGCAGTGCGTAAGTGATCACGTCTTCGAGCGCGCTCGTGTCCGGGCTGTTCTTGAAAAAGCGATGCACGTGCCGCCAGGCCGCAAACGGCCCCGTGATTTGCACGTCCGTGAAGCCCTCCGCCGGGCGATGGTCCTCATGGCGGGCGTGCCAGGCGATCGCGAGCGGACCTTTATGCAACTCGAAACACGTCTCCGCGCCGTCGGCGAGGCCGCCTGTGCGCGTGATCGCGCGAATGTCCTCCCAGGGCGGAATCAATCGCTCGAAAGCGCCCGGACGCGCATGCCAGGCGTAGAGCTCCTCGGCGGAAACCGGCATGCGACTTTTGCGGCTCACGGTATGCATAGGCCCTCCGATGCGGCGATCGCGGATCGAGCCTAGCACCGGAGTCTCGCACTGTCAAATATTTGTCCAGCTTAAGCTGGACAAACCTTGGACATCGTTACTGAAGCAAGTATTCGAGGTCTTCCATCGTGAGCTCGGAGCCCATCTCCGAGCCGCCCAGGACGTCGAGCACCATCTTGCGCTTCTGCGCCTGCAGGCCGAGCACCTTCTCCTCGACCGTGTCCTTCGCGATCAGCTTGTAGCTGAACACGTGGCGCGTCTGGCCGATGCGGTGGGCGCGGTCGGTGGCCTGGTCCTCCACGGCGGGGTTCCACCACGGATCGAAGTGGATCACGTAGTCCGCGCCCGTGAGGTTGAGGCCCGTGCCGCCGGCCTTGAGGCTGATCAAAAAGACCGGCGTGTCCGAGGCGTTGAAGCGCTGCACGCGCTCCAGGCGATCCTTGGTCTGGCCGTCGAGGTAGGCGTAGGGAATCTCCTCGGCCTCGAGGGCCTCGCGCAGAATCGCGAGCATCTTCACGAACTGCGAGAAGACCAGCACGCGGTGGCCCTCGGCGATCATCTCGCGCAGCATGTCCATGAACATCTCGAGCTTGGCCGAGGGCACGTTCCGCGGCTCGTCGCGCAACACGAGCTTCGGATCGCAGACCACCTGCCGCAAGCGCAGCAGCCCCTCGAGCACGTGGAAGTGCGCGCGCTTGAAGCCGCGCGTGCGAATCTCGGCGAAGATCTGGCCGCGCACGGCGCCCAGCGTCTCCTCGTAGAGCTTGCGCTGCTCCTCGCCGAGCTCGCAGTACGCCACGATCTCGGTGCGCGGCGGCAGATCCTGCGCCACGTCGCCCTTGAGGCGGCGCAGAATGAACGGCCGCGTGAGCTTGCGCAGGCGCTCGCGGGCCTGATCCGTTTCCTCCGGCAGCGCGCGCAGATAGCGGCTGCGGAAGTAGCGCTCGTTGCCCAGCAGGCCGGGCATCAGGAAGTGGAACAGGCTCCAGAACTCGAGCAGATTGTTCTCGATCGGCGTGCCCGTGAGGCACAGCCGGTGCCGCGCGTTGATGCGGCAGGCCGCCTTGGCGGCTTGCGAGCGCGGGTTCTTGATCTTCTGGGCCTCGTCCAGAATCACGTAGTGGAAAGGCTGCTCTTCGAGCACCGCGCGATCGCGCTGCAACAGCCCGTAGCTCGTCACCACCACGTCCGCTTCGGGCAGCTCCTCGTAGTGGGCGTGGCGATCCGCGCCGTGCAGCACGAGCACTTTCAGGCCCGGCGCGAAGCGCGCGATTTCTTGCTCCCAGTTGTAGACCACCGAGGTGGGCGCGACGAGCAAACTGGGCCCACGGCGGCCCGCCTCGTGCTCGGAGAGCAGCAGCGCGATCGCCTGAATCGTTTTGCCCAGGCCCATGTCGTCGGCGAGAATGCCGTGCACGCCGTGCTCGCGCCAGAAAGACAGGCGCGAGAGGCCGTGCGCCTGGTACTGGCGCAGCTCGCCCACGAAGCCCTCGGGCGTCGGCACTTCGGGCAACTCCTCGACGGCCTCGAGGCCCAGCAGGAATTGGCGCCAATCCGTGTCCGTGTGCTGAGTGTCGGCCGTCGCCAGAAGCTCCTGCGCCGCGGGCGCGAGGTAACGCGGCAGCTGTTGCACGAAGGCGTTCTCTTCGCCGACCGCGGAGAAGCCCAGGCTCTCGGCCAGCTGTTGCTGGCGCAGCAGCCACTCCTCGGGCAAACGGGCGAACGCGCCCGAGCCCAGGCGTACGAAGCGCGAGTTGCGCTTGAGGGCCTCGCGCAGGGCTTCCCAGGCGATCGTCTCGCCCTCGATTTCGACCGTCGTGCGCAGATCGAACCAGTCGATGCCCGTGCTGACCGAGATCGACACCGAGGCCTGGCGGCGGTTCACGCGATGGCGCTGCAAGCGCTCCTCGCCGAAGAGCTCCCAGCCGTCGCGCAGCAACAGCGGCACCTCGTCCATCAAAAAGCTCAGCGCCGTCTCGCCCCAGGCCATGTACTGGCCGCCGCCGCGGCTCTCGAGGCTCGTCTCGGCCAATCGGGCCACCAGCGCGGATTCCGCGACCGGATCGCGCTTCCAGAAGCCCCACTCGCCGTCCAGCTCGCCGCCCACCAGCGCGCGCGGATCGCCCGGCAGCACGGCCGCCGCGGTGCCGTAGCGGAAGGTGAGACGCGCGATCAGGCGATCGCCTTCCTCGGACAACGTCAGACGCGCCACGGGCGACTGCTCGGGGTGCAGATTCGGCTCGGCCGGCAACCCTTCCGGGCCCGGCGCCTCGGGGCCGGCTTCGCGCGCCTCGGAAGGCCCTTCGATCAGCGGTCGGAACGCGCCTTTGACCTGCAACCAGCCGGGGTTTTCGCCCACGAGCAAGCCGGGCTTGCCGGCGACCAGCGTGCCGTCGACCTCCCAGAGGCTCTCGTAGGGCGTCGAGAGGTCGCGAACCGGCTGATCCGGCCGAATGGCGATTGGCGTGCGGCCCGCGCCGTAGAGAAAGGGGCAGCGGGTCAACAGCTCGAAGATCGGGCCGACCATCTCGTCGAGCAGCGGAATGCCGTGCGCCTGCGAGCTGGAGAAGTCGCGATTGCGCTCGCGGTAATAGGGCTCGATGATGTCCAGAATGCCCGCGTCGGCGTCGCTGAGGCCCGCTCGCGGCACCTTGGCCCACAACGGCAGCGGCCGCGGCATGCTCGGCACGCCGTCTTCCATGATGATCGCCTTCTCGAGCGAGAGCCAGGCGCAAGCGTTACGCTTGAAGACTTTCTCGAGCCGCTTGGGCGGCGCCGCCACGTGCAGGCCGTAGAAAAGCACTTCCTGGCCGGCCGCGAAGCCGCCCGACGTCGCGGCGGGCTTCTTCTCGGGAGCCTGCAAATGCGCGAGCGCCACCGCCATGGCGTGTTTGCAGGGCGCGACCATCGGGCAAGTGCAGCGCGCGGCGAGTTGGCGCCCGTCCCAGTCGAGCCGCACATGCACGGGCGCGAGCGCGCCTTCCTCGACCTCGGCCTCGATCTGCAAGGCGCCGCCTGGCATTTCCTTGACCTGGCACTTGCCGACCGCTCCGCGCTTCACGTAAGCCGCGCCGCGGCGCAAGGTCGCGGGGTCCGTCCAGTTCTTGAGATCCCATTCCACGTGGCGTTCCTCTTCGGGTGAAGGGTCATTATACCAAATTGGTGGATTCAAGCCCAGCGAGGT
>DATNPP010000143.1:0-7221 GCA_036703175.1 Oscillatoriaceae cyanobacterium | reverse complement strand
CCCACCCAGTCCGTGTCCCTGGCCCCCACCTAACCTCCCCCCCACCGGGGGGAGGGGCGCCGCGGTGGGCGGCTTAGACCGTCAGTCCGGCGCGGAGTTGTTCCAGTTCTTCCCAGCGTCGATAAAGCCCCTCGACGCGCGAGCGCGCCGCGTCGGCCTCGGCGAGCAGTGCCGGCACCGTCTCGGCGCGCTCGGCGTACAATGC
Source organism: Oscillatoriaceae cyanobacterium (assembly GCA_036703175.1). Lineage (GTDB taxonomy): Bacteria > Cyanobacteriota > Sericytochromatia > S15B-MN24 > JAQBPE01 > DATNPP01. Next base: position 7,016 of record DATNPP010000143.1, on the reverse strand, counting down.
CGGATCCGCCAGGCGGCTTTCCAAGTCGGCGAGCGTGGCCTCGGCCGCCTCGATCGCCGCTTCCATGCCCTCGAGCTCCTGGTTCTCCTTGTAGCTCAGCTTGCGCACGGCATTCTCGCGCGCCGGTCGCGCGGCCGGCTTCGGCGACTCGACGACCGGCGCCGCTTCCTCGCGCGCGGCGCGCTGCTCCAGATAGCGGTCGTAGGACCCCAGCGAAAACACGACCCGCCCGTCGCCCTCGAAGGCCAGAATCGCCGTCGCCACGCGATTGAGGAAGTAGCGATCGTGGCTCACGACGAACGCCGCGCCCGGATAGACCGACAGCGCATCCTCGAGCGCCCGCAGCGTGGGCAGATCGAGGTCGTTGGTCGGCTCGTCGAGGATCAGCACGTTGCCGCCCTTCGCGAGCAACTTGGCGAGCTGCGCGCGGTTCTGCTCGCCGCCCGAAAACTTCGCGATCGGCGTGTTGATCTGCTCGTCCGTGAACAGAAAGCGCCGCAGATAGCTGCGCACCGTCATCTGCTCGTCCTCGACGGTCACGTAGCGCCCGCCGTCGGCCACCTCGTCCACCAGCGTCTTCTCGACGTCCAATCGCGAGCGGCCCTGATCGGCATACACGAAGCGCGTGTTCGGCCCGATCTCGATCGTGCCGGAATTCGGCGTTTCGAGGCCCTGCACCAGCCGCATCAGCGTCGTCTTGCCGAGGCCGTTGGCGCCCACCACGCCGATGCGATCGCCCGCCTGCAAGCTCAGCGTCAAGCCGCTAAAGAATTGCCGCCCGTCGCGCCCATGCCCGACGTCCGCGAGCTCGACCACCTTCTTGCCCAGCCGCACCTCCCCGGTCGGAATGCGCAGCTGAATCTCGTCGGCCGGCGGCGGCCCGTCCTGCGCCGCCAGGGCGTAATAGGCCTCTTCACGCGCCTTGCTCTTGGCCTGCCGGGCACGCGGCTGCTTGCGGACCCAGGCCAGCTCGCGGCGCAGCGTGTTCTGGCGGGACTGTTCGGCATGCGCGAGCGCCTCGGCGCGGGCGGCCTTGGCCTCCAGGTAGTCCGTGTAGTTGCCGTCGTAGGACGTCAACTCGCCGCGCTCGAGCTCGACCATGCGGTTCACGACGCGATCGAGGAAGTAGCGGTCGTGCGTGACGAGCACGCAACTGCCCTTGAGCGCCGTGAGGTAGTCCTCCAGCCAGGCGATCGAGTCGGCGTCGAGGTGGTTCGTGGGCTCGTCGAGGATCAACAGCTCGGGCTGGCCCACCAGCGTGCGCGCGAGCGACACGCGGCGCGACTCGCCGCCGGAGAGGGTGCCGCAGAGGCGATCGCCCGCCGGCACGCGCAGCTTGTGCATCACCGTCTCGACCAGCCGGTCGAGCCCCCAGGCGCCCTGGCGCTCCAACTGCTCGGCGAGGGCCGTGTGCTCGGCCAGCAGCGCGGCGTCGTCGCCCGCCGTGGTCAATCGCTCCGAAAGCGCCTGGTAGGCCGCAAGCAGCGCCCGGGTATCCGCCGCGCCCTCGAGAATGCCGTCGCGCACGGTCCTCGCGGGGTCGAGCTCGAATTCCTGCGGCAGATAGCCGACGCGCAGGCCGCGTCGCATGGCGATCTCGCCCGCGTCGGGCTTCTCGATGCCCGCCATGATCTTGAGCAGCGTGGTCTTGCCCGCGCCGTTGACGCCCAGCAGGCCCAGGCGATCGCCCTCGTGAATCGTCAGCGAGACGCCTTGAAGAATCTCGCGCGCGGCGTAGCGATGGCGAATCTGGCGAACGGAGAAGAGCGCTTCGGTGCGGTGGTCCATGGGGCCCAGTTTACCACGGGCCGCTCATCGCCTTCTCGCCCGGCAGACAACTATCGCGGCATGCGCGAAGCGAGTAAACTGCGTTCGGAGGTGAAGCATGCTCCGAGCTGGGTTGCCCTTGCTGCTGATCGCCGCGCTGGCGCATTCCGATCCCGCGCCTGAAATTCGCCTCGTGCCGGCCTTTCCCGCGTTGCGCTTCGAGCGCCCGGTCGCCATGGCCGCGCCGGCCGGCAGCGATCGCCTCTACGTGGTCGAACAACGCGGCGTGATCCGGGTCTTTCCCGATCGCGCGGACGCCAAGAGCGCGGCGGTCTTTCTCGACTTGCGCGATCGCGTGATCGCGAGCGGCAACGAGGAGGGCCTGCTCGGATTGGCGTTCGATCCGGACTTCGCCAAGAACGGCTACTTCTACGTGAATTACACCGCGCCGAATCCGTTGCGCACCGTGATCGCGCGCTTCAACGTCGATCCGCACCGTCTGGATCGCGCGAAGCCCGGAAGCGAGAAGGTCATTCTGACTTTTCGCCAGCCCAGTGCGATCCACAACGGCGGCCAGATGGCCTTCGGCCCGGACGGCAACCTGTACGTCGGCACGGGCGACGGCGGCCCCGAGAACGATCCGCATCGGGTCGCGCAGAACCGCGCGTCGCTGCTGGGCAAGTGGCTCTGCCTCGACGTGGCCCATCCGGCGGACGGAAAGCCGTACGGCATTCCTCGTGACAATCCCTTCAAGAACAACCGATCGGGCTACCGTCCCGAAATCGCCGCCTACGGACTGCGCAACCCCTGGCGCTTCAGCTACGATCCCGAGACCCGGCGCTGGTATTGCGGCGACGTGGGCCAGGATCGGATCGAGGAGATCGATCTGCTCGAAAAAGGCGGAAACTTCGGCTGGAGCCTCACGGAGGGCGACTCCTGCTTTCGGCCCCGCGTCGGCTGCGACACCACCGGGCTCGCCATGCCGATCTTCTCTTACTCTCACAAGGTCGGCCAGTGCATCATCGGCGGCTACGTCTATCGCGGCAAGGCCGTTCCGGCGCTGCGAGGCGACTACGTGTACGCCGACTTCGTGAACGGCCGGATCTGGGCGCTGCACTACGATGGGCACCGCGTGACGCACAACCGGCTGTTGGAGAACAGCCGGCTGAACATCGCCTCGTTCGGCGAGGACGCGAACCGCGAGCTCTACGCGCTGGCCTTCGACGGCCGAATTTATCGCTTCCGCTGAGCAAAAAGGCGGGCTTCCGAATCGGAAGCTCGCCCGTGCTCCGGGATGCTTAACGACGACCGTCGCGATCGTGGCCCCAGGCGTGGCCGATGCCGCGACGCCCTTCGTAGTGGCGCATCGCCTCGGCGCGCTCGCGCTCGTAGCGCTCTTCTTGTTCGTGGCGAATCGCGGCAATTCGGGCATCGCGGTCGTAGCGGCGGTCGTGGTCGTAGCGGTCGTCGCGATCGGCCACGCGGTCGTCACGGTCGTGATCGACGACCGTCGGTCCGCCGAGATTCACGTACACCGTGGGCACGTGCATCGTCACGATCACGGCGGCATCGGCCGGCTTCGGCGTGGCGAACGCGACGGCCGCGGGAACGGCGAGGGCAACGGCAAGCAAAGCAAAACGGTTCATCAGGAAATCCTCCATCAAGCGGCGCGGAGGGCTCCGAGCCCCGGAGTCGCGCGCTCTCTGCACACAAGTACGAGGCTACGCCTGAGATTGTTCCGTTTTGTTTCAGAAAATCGATCGCGCGATTTTTAGGGATTGATGGCGCTGATGCGGCCCTGCGCGTTGAACCAGACCGCGCCGTTGCCGAGCATCGCGCCCTCGTAGTTCGCCGACAGCAACGCCGGCACGCTCTTGTCGATCGCCTGGCGCATGGCCGGCGTGAACACGCGCCCGTAGTTCCGGATCAAATCGCCCGGCGTGTGCAGCGTGAGAATGCCCGCGGGCGCCTTGACGGTGAGCGGATAGGCGACGAGGGCGGAGACCGTGCGGCGATCGCCGCGCCGCACCGCGTTCCAGAAGCGCCAGGCCGCCTGGTCGATCGTGCGATCGACGGTCACGCCCATCACGTCGTAACGATGCGTGAGCGTGCCCGCGCCCTCGCTGTCCTCCGCGAGATCGAAGGCCGCCTCGCCGGCCCAGGTGTCGCGAATGCCCGTGATGACCTCGCAGTTGAGCGTCGAGTCGCCGAAGCGGTGCTTGGGATCGTGCGTCTGAAACGTCCCTTTCCAGACCGACCAATCCCCGATCTGCAGCGTGAGGTGCTGCGGATCCGACATCGTGCCGCGCACCTTTTGCAGCCAATCGTAGGCGGGGCCGATTGCCGCCAGGCCCTCGATGGACTTGCCCTCGAACGCCAACGTCATGCGCACGGGCCAGCCGCCCGCGCTGCCCTGGTACGTGATGAGCCAGGGATTGTCCGGCGTGCTCGTCTGCGGCGTGCAGGCCCGCGCCGGTTGCGGCAGAAGCGCCAGCAGCAACAAGGGAACCCACATCCGTCGCATCGCGTTCCTCCACGGCTCGGTCAACCAGGGGTTTATACCCCCGAGCGCCTGGCTGCATCACAGCCTGGAGCCTTGGTGCAGGGTATAATGGGCAGGACGCCTCAGAATGCGAAAGGATCGATCTTTGCCTCGTTTGTTCGGCACCGATGGGGTTCGCGGGCTCGCGAACCAGGAATTGACTCCCGAGCTGGCCTTCAATCTGGGCCGCGCGGGCGCGGCGTTTCTGCGCGCCCAGAGCGACGAGGCGCACCCTTCGGTGCTGGTGGCGAAAGACACGCGCCGCTCGGGCGACATGCTCGAAGCCGCGCTCACGGCGGGCATCTGCTCGGTGGGCGTGAACGTGAAGCGATTGGGCGTGCTGCCCACGCCGGGCGTCGCCTGGCTTACGCACCACACCAACGCGGTCGCCGGCGTGATGATCTCGGCGAGCCACAACCCCGCGCCCGACAACGGCATCAAGTTCTTCGGCCACAACGGCTTCAAGCTGCCGGACGCCGTGGAGGACGCCATCGAGGCGCTGATTCACGAGCCCGGCGCGACGCCGCGGCCCACGGGCGAGGGGCTCGGCCGCGTCGAGGAAGCGCACGGCCTCGTCGAGCGCTACACGAACCATCTGCAAGGGCTGCTCGCGCACGGACTGGGCGGCATGAAGATCGTGATCGACTGCGGCCACGGCGCCTCGTACCAGGTCGCGCCGCAGGTACTGCGCGGCTTGGGCGCCGAGGTGGTGGTGCTGCACGCGGAGCCGGACGGCGACAACATCAACCGCGGCTGCGGCTCGACGCACCTCGCGAGCCTGCAAGAGGCCGTGGTCGCGGCGCGCGCGCACATGGGATTGGCCTTCGACGGCGACGCCGATCGCTTGCTGGCCGTCGATCACACGGGCAAGCCGGTGGACGGCGATCAGGTCATGCTGATCTGCCTCAAGGGCATGCTCCGGCAAGGCCGCGTGATGACGCCCTCCGTCGTCGCGACGGTGATGAGCAATCTGGGCTTCGAGGAGGCCGTGCGCAACCTCGGCGGCGAGCTGGTGCGCGCCAAGGTGGGCGATCGCTACGTGCTCGAAGCGATGCTGGACCGCGGCATCCGCATCGGCGGCGAGCAGAGCGGCCACGTGATTTTCCTCGACGACAACACCACCGGCGACGGCCTCATCACGGCGATTCGCTTGCTGGAGGCCGTGCGCGAGGCCGGCACGCCGCTCGCAGAACTGGCGGCCGAGATGACGATCTATCCGCAGCTGCTGCGCAATCTGCGCGTGAAGAACCTGGCCGGCTGGCAGGAAAACGCGGTCATTCGGAGCGCGATCGCCGAGGCCGAGGCCGAGCTCGCCGGCACGGGCCGCGTGCTCGTGCGCGCCTCGGGCACCGAGGCGCTGCTGCGCGTGATGCTCGAAGGCAAGGAACAATCCCGCATCGAGGCGATCGCCGATCGCCTGGGCCAGCTGATCCTCACCGAGCTCTCGCCTGCGCTGACCGAGGTCGTCTAGGAGGTCCCATTGCCCCAGGACGTCGTGATCCACAAGCTCAAAGAATGCCTCGACCGCCGCAGCCCCTGCGGTATGGCGACGGTCGTGGGCATCTCGGGCTCGATTCCGACCGAAGTGGGCTCGAAGATGCTCGTCTCAGCGCAGGGCCAGATTCTCGCCGGCACGGTCGGCGGCGGCGCGCTCGAGGCGATCGTGATTCACAAGCTGGTGCGGGCGATCGCCTCGGGCGACGCGACCTTCGTGGAGCACACGCTCTCGGACGACGAGGCCGGCACGCTGGGCATGACCTGCGGCGGCACCATCCGCTTGTTCCTCGAGCCCTTCAACGGCCAGATGGAGCTGGTGCTGGTGGGCGCGGGCCACGTGAATCAGGCGGTGTGCCGTCTGGCGAAGGACCTGGATCTGCCGATGACCGTGATCGACGATCGTCCGCAATGGGCCACGGCGGACTACTTTCCGCACGCGCAGCGCGTGGAGGTGGTCAAGACGCTGAAAGCGCCTTTCGACGCCCTGGAGCACACGGAGAACGCGTTTCTGGTCATCGCGACGCGCTGCCACGCGACCGATCGCCTGGTGGTGCGCGAGGCGCTCAAGCGGCCGTTCCGCTACATCGGCATGATCGGCAGCCGGCACAAGATCGCGAAGATCGTCGACGAGCTGCGCGACGAGGGGCTCTACGACCAGCTGGCCGATCGCTTTTACGCGCCGATCGGCCTCGATCTGGGCGGCAAGAGCCCTGCGGCGGTCGCGCTGTCGATTCTGGCCGAGATTCAAATGATTCGCAATCGCCGCACCGGCCGGCCGCTGAGCCTGCCGGCGGAGCCGACGCCGGTCGAATCGTGAAGCCGGGCCAGGTCGTCGCGGTGGTGACCGCGGCGGGCTTTTCGAGCCGCATGGGCTTTTCGAAGGCGCTGCTGGAGTGGCATGGCAAGCCGCTGGTGGCGCATCAGGTCGAGACGCTCGCGGCGCTCGGCGAGGTGATCGTCGTGCTGGGGCACGAGGCGGAGCGGATTCGCCCGCACGTGCCGGCTTCGGCACGCGTGGTGGTGAATCCGGACTATGCGAGCGGACGCGTCGGCTCGCTGCTGGCCGGGTTTAGGGCGATCGCGGGCACGCCGGCCGGCGTGCTCGTCGTGGGCGTCGATCAGCCGCTCGTGGCGGACGTCGTCGCGCGACTGCTCGACGCGGCGACCGAGAAGGACGCGATCGTGCTGCCGGTTCACGCGGGCAAGCGCG
>DATNPP010000284.1:0-7279 GCA_036703175.1 Oscillatoriaceae cyanobacterium | reverse complement strand
CCGCCGAGATCGCCGAACACAAAAGACGGTACGGCGTGAACACCGACGGCATGGGCCTTGGAGAGCTCGGCGTCGACCGCTTCGCGGTAGCGACGGCTGGTGAGGGCGTCGCGGAGGGCGTCGGCGTCGAGCCCGATCTCGCGGCCGATCGCGACCAGATCGTCCACGCGCGCGATCGCCCCGCCCTCGCCGAAGTAGCGGCGCAGCACGGCCCGGTGGAAGGCGTCGCCGTGGCCATGTTCCTCGGCGAACATCGCCGCCTCGTGGGCCAGGTGGGTGTTGGGCATCCAGTCGCCGCGCTTGAAGGGCAGCCCCACTTCGGCCGTGGCCTGTCGCAGGCGCGCCTCGGCCTGTTTCAGATATTCGGGCGGCAGCACGGCCGAGATCGGCATGCCCGCCTCAGGCGTGTCCGGCCGCAGCTGGAACGGATGCCAACGCAGCGTCACGTCGTAGTCCTCGGTCACCTTGTCGAGCCGATCCAGGCCGACGTAGCACCAGGGTCAGACGAAGTCCGAATAAACGTCCAGCACGAACGACATGGGCACCTCCTCGAGGCTTCCATTTTAGGGCGTGGCGCTCGCGATGCCAAGCGGGCTTTCGAGCGCCTTCGTGCGCGGGGCTTTTCAGCCGGCGAGCGAGCAGCTATGATGTGGCAATGATAAAAACGCTTGCAAGCATGGTCATGATGGGGGCTCTGGCCTGGCCCTGGGCCTCGTCTCCCGCGCCGCAGCCGGACGCGGCCTATCAGTACGCCTATGCCTACCATACGTGCGCGCCTTGGGACGGGGCGGCGATCGCGATTGTGCTGCAGAAGACCGCGTTTCGCATGCCGCCGGCCCAGCAACTGCCTGCGAGTACCTATCCGCAGCTCAACATCACGTTGTGGACGGGCGATCCGGCCGTCGGATCCTGGATCGACCTTCCCGAGATCGGCAACACGGGGTATGTCGGAGAATTCACGGGCGCGAACCAGGCCGTGCGGGGCACCGGGCGCGTGCGGCTGACGCGGCTGACGACGGATCGCATCGAGGGCGAAGCTGACTTTCGGTTCAAAGGGCAGCCCGAGAAGATGGTCCGCTTTTCGGCGCCGATCCTGAAGTACTCGCCCATGTGCGGCTGAGGCGTTCGGGCGGAGAACCGAACGCGCCACAGTGGCGACGCTAGGTGCGCTCGGCCGTCACGAGGCGCATGTGGCGGATGTTCTTCACGTGCGCTTGCAGATCGGGGGCCAGTTCGGCGCTGATCGTGCCCATGTCCTGATCCGCGAGCACGTGGAAGCCGTATTCGGCCAGCAGGGCGGCCATTTTTTCAGGCGTGAACAGCGATCGGTGCGGCTCGCCGAGGCGGCGCACGATCAAGCCGACGATCCAGAGTCGCCACGCGGGCCGATGGTATTGGATGATGATACGACTGCCCGGCGCCGAGCGCTTGGAGACGATGGCCAGCGTCGCCCGGACTTCGGCCTCGGACAGGTACATGACCACGCCTTCCCAGATCCAGGTGGTCGGCCGGGTCGCATCATGGCCGGCGGCCGCCAGTGCCTGATCCAGATCGTCGCGCGTGAAGTCGACCGGCACGAAGCGCACCTCGCGGGCCGATTGCGCGAGGCCCGCGACGCGATCGCGCTTGGCGCGTTGCGTGTCCGGATGATCGACCTCGAAGACCGTGGCGTCGCGCAGTTCGCTCATTCGCCAGGCACGCCCGTCGAGGCCGGCGCCCAGAATCACCACCTGCGCATGGGCCGCGGTGCGGACGGCGGCGTCGATCGCCCTGGTGCGGGCCACCATCAGCTTCGCGAGCACCTCGAGCGAGGCGCGCTCGAAGCCTGCGCGCGCGCTTTTCGAGACGGGGGCGGTGAGGATTGCATCGAGCGAGGTGCGAGCCGCTTCCGGCAGCAGGACGCGGGCGGTCGGATCCGAGAATCCGGCGAGCCCCAGCGCGTCGGCCGCGGCGCGGGCCCGGCAGACCATGATGGCGGTTTCGCTCTCTTGTCCTGGTTTCATGGCGCCATCCTATCAGGGAGCGCAAGGCTTCACAAGCCATCCGGCACGACCCAGCGCCTCGCGTTCGCGGCGACGGCCGCTTCCACGCTGGTGGAACGGGTGTCCGGCGCTATGATCGCAGTGAGCCGACGATCGAGGAGGGCAGGATGCAACGGGGCTGGATTGTGGCGGCGAGCGCCGTGGCATCGCTGGCGGCCTGCGCGGCCGGCGGACTGCCGGGCCCGGTTCCCACGCCGGAGCCGAGCGTCACGGTGAGCGCGCAGGATCTGAGCGGTCAGTGGGTCTTCGGCAGCGCGAACGAGCCCTCGCCGGGCCCCGTGGTGGCCTGCAATCCGTTCAAGATCTGGAACCTGACGCAGACCGGGAGCCAGCTCAAGGGCTCGGTGAACGCGTGCCTCGGGCCGTGCGCGGCGTTCACCGAGGAAACGACGGGCGCGAACGACGCCGGCCAGGTGGCGCTTTCAGGCGAGTCCGCGGATACGCCGACCGGGCCGCGGCAGCCCGTGACGTATCAACTGCACTTCGACGCGGCCACTCAGCATCTGATCGGCACGCGCAACGGGCAGCCCTTCTGGGCCGCGCCGTTCGTGAAGCAGACCTCGCCTACTTGTGGGCCGGCGCCGGTTTGATGCCGGGAGCCGATTTCGCCTCGAGCGTGGCGAGATCGTGGAGGATCAGCGGGTCGTTCGGCATGCCGTCGTAGACGAAACGAACCGTGCCCTGCTGGTCGATCACGAAGGTGCGGCGCTCGGCGAACTTGATCGGGCCGAAGCCGCCGGCGGTGTGGTAGCGCGCGGCGATTCGCCCATCGTCCGACAGAAACGGGAAGTTTGCGGCGCAGTGGATCGCGAAGGCGTGCTGCGTCTTGGAGTTGTCGTAGCTCACGCCGTAGAGCTGCGCGCCGAGCTTCTGGAATTTCGTGAGGTCTCGACCGAGACCCTGCATCTCGCGCTCTCAGCCAGGGGTGAAGGCTTTCGGGAAGAAGGCCAGCACCACGGGGCCCTTGGCGATCGCCTCGTGCAGCGCGACCGTGCCGCCGCGATCCGAGGGCAGCGTGAAATCGGGCGCCTTGGCGCCGACCAGCGGATCGTGGGGCACCACGGTGGGCGAGGCCAGCGCGGCGGCGATCATGAAGGAAGCGAGTTTCAACATGGTGGCACCAGTTTAGCGCGAAGCGTGCTGACAAGCAATCCGCCCGCTCGTTGCGGAGGCGCAACGGAAAACGGGGCCGTCCGGCTGGACGACCCCGTTCCCATTCAAACTTAGAGCTTGCCGAAGAGCTTGTGGCCGAGCCAGCCGCCGATCGCGGCGCCGACGCCGAGCACGCCCGCGACGAGCATCCCGGAGGGGGTGCGGCCCTTGGCGACCATCGGGAGGATCCACTTCCAGGAGGCGAAGGCACCGGCGAGCGCGCCGCCGATGGTGCCCATCAGGCCCGTCTTGGCCGCACCGGCGGTCGGAGCCGACGGCGTGCCGGGCGTCTGGCCGGCGGGGGGCTGGGCGCCCGAGAGCACGGCGTTCAGGGCGTCGAGCTGCTGGGGGTTCAGGCCCTGGAGGGTCTGCTGCTGGGCAGCGGTGAGCTGGCCACCCTGGGCGTAGGCCTGGAAGGCGGCGACCTGATCGGGGGTCAAAGTCTGCAGGGCGGCCATCTGGGCGGCCGTCAGGGTCGGGGCGCTCGAAGGCGCGCCGGGAGCCGTCGTCGGAGCACCGGGGGCCGGAGCCGGCGAGGTGGGCGACGCGCTGCTGGGGGGCTGGGCGCCCGAGAGCACGGCGTTCAAGGCGTCGATTTGCTGCGCGTTCAGGCCCTGGAGGGTCTGCTGCTGCGCGGCGGTGAGCTGGCCGCCCTGGGCGTAGGCCTGGAAGGCGGTGAGCTGATCGGGGGTCAGCGATTGCAGCGCGGCCATCTGCGCATCCGACAGCGTCGGGGCGCTCGGCGTGCCGCTGGGGGCCGTCGTCGAGGGCGTGTAGGTGTCTTGCGGGGCGGGCGCAGCGGGAGAAGGCGTCGTGGGCGCCGGAGCCGTGGCGTACTGGCTCAGCGTGGCGTAGTTACCGATGGGGGCGATGGTGCTCGAAACCGACATCTTCTTCTCCTCCAGGCCCAACTCTTGGGGCTCACGAGAAGATTGTCGGGCGATCGCCGGCGGATTATGCCTTAAGCTTCAGTTAGGCTTCGGAGCGAATCGGTTAACCGCCGTGACACAATCGGCCAGGCCGCTCTCGCGCCATGCATGATCAAGGATCCGAGCAGTCGCGCACGAAGCCGCAGGACTCGCACTTGAGTTTGCAATGGACGGCGAGCATCAACGCGCCGCAGAGATCGCAGCGCACCCAGCGGGGATCGTTCGGGGCCGGAGAGGGAGCGGACTGATCAAGCACGGGTTCCTCGGATTTTTTCTTTTGCCAAGCGGGTCTTCAGCTTTACGATCCTGCATCGCCAGGTCAATAAGCAGCCTTGGCTTTAGCCAATTTTTTATTTTCATTGCAACTTTGTTACAAATCAAGCCTGCAAGCGGTGGTTCTGGAAAAACCGGGGTATATTGCCAAAGGTGTTAATCAGGTGTTTGCCTTGGCGTCGCCGCCTGATGACGGGGTTCGAGAGGGGAATGGTATGTTGCATCAATCGAAGAAGCTTGCCCTGGCTGCATCCGTGAGCGCGCTGGTCGCAGTGGCCGGCTGCCAACGGCCGATGCCGACTTCGCCCAGCTTTGCGATGGGCGCACAGGCCCAGACCGGGTACGGGGTGCTTTCGAATCTCGCCGGCACCCGGAGCTGCCAGGACGACCCGTACGCCGTGTTCGCGTACGGCTCGTGCGCGGCACCGTCGCCTGCGCCGACCCACTCCTGCCCGAGCCCCGAGCCGACCCACCGCTGCCCGACGCCCGAGCCGAGGCACGGCTGCCCGACGCCGGAACCCACGAAGGATTGCCATCAGGGCGGCCGTGGCGACGATCATGGCGGGTACCATGTGAGCAACTACGACGGCGGTCGTGGTTCCGAGGGCCGTGATGGCGGCCGGGGCGACGATCAGAATCAGGCGAACTGCCATCACGACGGCCAGGACAATCAGTCGCGCAACGACGATCAAAACCAGAAGAACTGCCATCATGATCAAAGCGGCGGTTCGTCGAGTGCCGACAACGGCGCGTGCCAGACGGCCAGCTTGAACATCGCGGGCTCGTCCAACTCGATTCAGGGCAACGCGCACGCCAACAGCGGCATTCAGATTCGCGGCAGCAGCAACGCGATCACCGAAGTCGGCGAGTACGTGGGCAGCTACTCGATTCAGGGCAACCGCAACACGATCGGCTCGCCCGTGCAGAGCCAGCTGAAGCCATTCCCGCTGACGGTGGATCCGAACAGCTTCACGGCGGATCATACCTTCCACGGCAACGTGACGCTCAAGGGCGCGCTTTCCGGCGTCTACGTCACGGACGGCACCTTCACCGTCAACGCGGCGAGCGGCACGGCCACGTTTATTGCGGCGGGCGTCCACTTCACGGGCAAGAGCTGCAATCTTTCGCCCGCCGACGGCAACATGCTTCTCGCGTACGCCAGCGGCAGCGACTCCGAGGCGATTCAAATCTCGGGCAACGGCAGCCAACTGGCCGGCCTGCTCGACGCGCCGAACGGCGGCTGCCACATCGCCGGCCACGGCAACACCGTGACGGGCGCGATCGAGGCGGACACCTTCCAGATGGACGGCTCCGCGAACTCCGTGAGCTGCTCGGATCCCTCGCAGTGCCAGGCGACCTTGCCGCCGGCGCCGAGCCCGACGCCTACGCCGACGCCTGATCCGACGGCGACGCCGACCGTGACGCCGACGGTGGCTCCGACGGCGATTCCGACGCCGACCCCGGATCCGGGCACGCCGCAGCCCACGCCGACTCCCGCCGGAACCCCGGCGCCGACGCCCACCCCTCCTGTCGCGACGCCGACGCCGACGCCCACGCCCACGGCCTCGTACCCCCCGGCTTCACCGACGCCGACGCCGACGCCGGTGCCGAGCCCGGGCGGTGGTGGCGTCGTGCTCGGATCCTAAACTTGAAGGCCCAGGGCTTAGCCCTGGGCCGCTTTTTTGGGCGCAATCAGAGAACCGTTGGTTTCCTGAGGCCGCTAACCAGGCTGTTGACCTGTTCCTTTTCGATCTGGAGCATGCTCTTGAGCGAACCCGAGCTGGCCTGCGCGAGCACACTCGAGCGAACCAGGTTCGTGGCCTCGTTGGCCATGTCCGCGTCTCGAATCTGCGAATTTGCCGCCTGCTCGTTCTCTTCGGTGGTCTGCAGGTTTTGAAGCGTGTAGTTCAGCTGGCCCTCGTAGCCGCCCAGCTTGCCGCGGGCATCGTCGACGATGGCGAGCGCGCGATCGAGTGTCGTGATCGACTGGGCGGCGCTCGTCTGATCCTGCACGTTGACCATGCTGACGAAGTCGAGGTTGCCCAGGGCTCCGGCGTACAGCTTGATTCCGAGCTCTTGGCCGTAGTCGGCTCCGATCTGTAGCGTGAGCGGGGTGCTCAGAAGCGACTCGGCCGAGGTGCTGAAGGTGTTGGCGAGTGCATCGTGATTCCAGGAAGTCGGCGACGGGGTGCTCGCGGACGCGGTGGTGAGCCACGTATTGACGGCGGTTTGAAGGTTGGCCTTGGTCAGGCCCGTCAGGTTCTGCAGATACGTGTCGACCTCGTTCGCGGTCGTCGCGCGATTGCCGCTGCCGTCGCGCACGATCGTGTTGACCAGGCCTTCGAGCGCGTTGGTGCCGTAGTTGTCGATCAGATAAGTGGCGAACGTCGCAGCGCTCTGGTGGCCGCCATCCGCGCTCGGCGTATCGAAGCTGAACGAGCCGGGGGCCATCAGGCCAAGTCCGGTGGATTCGTCGGCGGATCCCATCAAAGCGATCAAGCGAAGCGCGTTGTCCTGGGCGGTCGTCGTTCCGGGCAGGCTCAGCCATTGGTCGTAATCCGACGTATTGTTGGGGCCGGGATCGGTGCCGACTTTGTCTTCGCGCTCAGCGAGGGTATTCGCCATCCCTTGTGTGATCGCCTGTTCGAGTGAAATATTGGAACTTCCCGAGCCAAGAAAGTCGTATAGGTTGATTTGCAGCATGTCGGCGTTGGAGGCGACGACATTCGTCGAGCCCGGATCGATCACGAAATAGACCTGGAAGGGAAGTCCTGCGCCCGGCGGGGTACCGATCGTCGTGATGGTGTTTTCGTCCAGGCCCGAGTTGATCGTCATCGCCTCGGCCTTTTGAAGCGCGCCGTTCAGCAACGAGGGCAACACCGC
>DATNPP010000280.1:0-10957 GCA_036703175.1 Oscillatoriaceae cyanobacterium | reverse complement strand
TCGCCTACCGGCGGTTGGCCGAAGCGCCCGAGAGACGCCGTGTCACGGTGCTATTTCCCACGTTGGTCTTCGGAGGCGGGGAGGATCGTCCCACCTCGCACCTCACGGGCGGACTGGACGGCATCGTGCGCTATCTGTGGGCGCTGCGCTGGTTCACCCTCGACGGCTCGTTGCACTTCGTGCACGCGGCCGACATCGCGCGCGTCGTCGCGCATTTGCTGGATCATCCGGCCCCGGGCGAGGACTTCGTGCTCGGCAACGCCGCGCACACGGTCGACGAGGTGCTCGACGCGTTCTGTGAGTATTACGCCTTGCCGCGCAGCCGCGCGCTGAACCTGACGCCGCTCGCGGGCCTGATTCAAGCCATCGCCGGCTCGAAGATGAACAGTTGGGACCGGTACTGTCTGAAGCAGCGCCACTTCCGCTACCAGTGCGTGAACCCGCGCCACTTCGGTCTTCCCGCCGGCTACGAGCGCCTGGTGGACATCCTCTACGAGCGCGATCCACGCGCGCTGCGCGGTTACCCGGCGCCCGAACCGGCCACCTGACGCCGGTGCGCATGTGCTACGCTGTCGGCATGGCTCCGTCATTGCTGGCGCGCACGCGCATCGTGCTCGAACACCCTTTCTTCCCCGAGAACATCGGCTCGGTCGCGCGTGCCATGCGCAACACCGGCCTCTCGCGCCTCGTCGTCGCCGGGGGCGCGTCGCCGGCCCATCCGAACGCGCACAAGCTCGCCGTCGGCGCCGTTCACCTTCTGGAGGCGGCCGAGGTGACGCCCGATCTCGAAGGCGCCCTCGCCGGCGCGTCCCTCGTCATCGGGACCACTTGCCATCCCTTCAAGGAGATACCGCCCTTGTCCCCGCGCGACGCCGCGGCCCTCGCCACCGGCCACGACGGCGAAGTCGCGATCGTCTTCGGCAACGAGAAGAACGGCTTGCCGATCGATGCGCTGCGGCATTGTCATGCCGTCGTGCGCATTCCGAGCCCGGTGCCGGACGCCTCGCTGAACCTCGCTCAGGCGGTGCTGATCCTGTGCTATGAATGGATGCTCGCCGAGCAAGGGCCGGGCCCGTCGGATCCGCTGGTGTCTTATCCGGCGATCGCCGACGACCAGACCCTCGCGCGCGTCGGCGAACAACTGGAAGACGTACTGACGCGCGCCGGCTACTTCAAGCCCCACAACGCCAACAAGCGTCGTGGGGCTCTGCTGCGTCTGCTCGGCCGTCTGCGACTGACCGAGGAAGAAGCGCTGCTGCTGTTCGGCGCGGCGCGCCATTTGGACTTCGGCCTCGAAAGCGCCGAGGCTCAGTCGTTGGAGTAACCGGCCGGCGGCACGCTGGGGCGTTGACGATAGAAGCGCTCGTCGTCGAGGTTGGTGCGGGTCCGCTTGATCGCCGCCGCTTCGTGCAGCACCTCGGCGTATTTGTTGGCCCCGTTCGCGGGGGTGTCCGGAGCATCCGCCGGGCTCGGCGTTGGCTGTCTGTCGTCCATGTCGCACCTCCTTCAACGTGCCGAATGGGCAATACGACGTTTTCCACGTGTCGCCATGTTAGCACGGCGCCCCGGCGTCACCATCAGGCGAGCGAGCCCCGAAGATCGGGCGCCTCAGAGAGTTTCGGCCCCGCTGTGAGCGGGGCCGAATGATGCGCGCTGGATCTTATGGTGTCGACGTCGCGACGGGCGGCATCGCGAGGCTCGTGCCATCCGGCCACACGCCGTAATAGGCGCTCGGAATCTTCGCCGGCGGCGTGCCGTAAACCACCGCGATCTCTTGGTGGTCCACCAGCACCACCGAGGCGGGATCCGCCACCTGCTTGCCGGCCACGTAGGCCGTCGCGCCGGTGAGCGGCACGTTCCACTCGGTGAAGAACTGGCCCAGCGTGATTTGCGCGCTGGTCGGGCTCTCGATGTGCAGAATGCCGTCGGGCGTGTGCGTGTGCAGCGGCGAGATGAACGCGCCGTTCGGGTCGATGCCGACGAACGCCGGCACCGTGACGGGCTGGCCGTTGTAATAGACGTCGAGGTGCTGGTGGATGTGCTCGAAGCTGCCTTCGGACTTCAGCTCGTCGAGCTTCGCCGCCTTGACGCGAGCGCTCACGTCCGTCGGCGCGGGCCAGGGCGGCATCGCGACGCCGGGCACCTGCGTATACTGGATCGTGCCGGTCGCGCCGACGGAGGCGCTCAGGCCCGTGTCTCCGCTTGATGCGGTGCTCGACGTCGGGGCCGGTGACATGCCCTCCTCCGGCGGTGGCGCAACAGAGCAAGCACCCAACATGAGGGCGGCGAGTGCGAGCAATCCGGCAGAACGTCGAAACATGCGATCTCCTCAGAGTCGAAGCAAACTCAAACCGAATTCCGGCGAGCCGGAATAACGTGAAAACAGGGTGCCCGGATTGGCGTGGAAGACGCCCAGCATCCGCAAAAAGCTGCCGGACAGCACCACGGCGTAGAATTCCTGCCAGAACGCCTCCGAGAGGCCCTTGCGTCCGCGCCGCGCCACCTGGCGCTCAAGCACATGGTACACCAACACGAGGTAGTTGAAACCGGCGACCAGGCCATAAGGGTAGGTCGTCGCCTTGCTGAACAACAGGGATCGGAAAAAGCGCGTCAGCTCGGCCTCATGGTCTTGGAGGCGCGAGTCGCCCGCCGGGAGTCGCTTGAGATCCGCGAAGCATCCGTCGAAAAGCGCGCCGAAGCGCTTGAGGCCCATGCGCGAGATCCAGTTGAGGCGCTCTGGCTGCCAGAGCAGCCAGTCGGGATCGAACGCCGCGTTCTCGTTCTTCAGTCGGCGGCCCAGCCAGCGCGAGGCCGCGAGCAGCTTGCGCTTCATCGGCGCCTCGCCGTTGAGCAACTCGAGCAACTGGCCCTCGATCGTGCGGAAGGTCTCCCAGTCGACCAGATCCCCGGGACGCAGGCGGAACGTCTCGGTCTTGAACACCTCGGCGACGGCGAGTCGCGATCGCAGATCGGCCTCTTGCGCCTCGAGCGGCGCGCCGAGGCCGCAGCGGGCCGTGGGACACATCGCGTGCGTCGTCACGCAGACGCCGTCCGGACTCCAGGTGAACCGGTACGGAAAGGCGTGGCAGGGATTGAACACCGCGCGCCCGGCGAGGGCGTGGATCGCGCAGCGGTTGTCCGGCGTGAGAAACTTGCAACGCGTGCCTTCGCGCTTGAGCTTGTGTCGGAAACTCACGAGATCGTGCGCGGCCGCCGGAAGGGATTCGGCGTAGGGGCCCGGCGCGATCGCCGTATCCACGCTTCGCCAGTCGATCGCCTCGACGAAGCGCCGCGCCCCGTCGTCCAGGCCAATCGTGAGTTCATGTTTGCAGCAGCTGCCCGTGCCCTGGCAGGAGAAGCGGGTCTCCGGCAGCGACAGCAGGCGTTGTTTCGGCATCTGCCGCGTGCGCGCGAAGGCGACTTCGAGCAACGACGCGCGTGGTGCCGCCAGCGCCGCGAAGCGCAAGCTGGTCAGCTCGGCGAGCGCCGAGAGCCGTGCGCGCTCGAAGCCGTCTGCCGCGGTGTCCAATCCGACGAAGGCCACGCGCCAGTCGCCGTCTTCCTCGGCCAGGCCCACGACGACGGCTATCGCCTCGCCGCTCGTCGCTTCCTCGAGCCGTACGCGCGCGAGCGCCGTGCCATCGAACGGGGTGAACGCCGTGACGCGCGGCGCGCCGAAGCGCGGCTCGCCGACGGGAATGCGCGCCCAGGCTTCGAGCACGTCCGCGTCCGACACCTCGGCGCGCGTGGCGGCGCGATCGCCCAGAACCAAGAACGCATCCTGCGCGTAGGTCGCGAGATGCGCGGCGTCGTCGCGTTCGCCGTAGCGGGTTCCGAAATGGCGTGCAATCAGGGTTTCTGCCGTGCTCATACGAGCAGTATACCCGTCACTCGCGCAGGCGCTCCAGTTCGGCCTCGTACTCGGCGGGCGTCAACAGGCCCTCCTCGAACATGCGCCGCACCCGCTCGCGCTGTTCGGCGCGATCCGGCATGGCCGCACCGAAGACGAGCGTGTCGCGTTCGGCGTCGGCCGGAATCAGCCGCGAGCTCGCCAGGCCGATGATCAACGCGATCGCCACGATGGTCGCCGCGGCGAACCAGAAACGCGCGGGATCCATGCCCCAGGCCGTCAGCCAGCCGCCGTAGTAGACGTAGGTGGCGCCGAAGCACACGCCGAAGATCGGGAACCCCAGCGCGTAAAGGAACAGATCGCGGCCCGTGTAGGCCTCGGTGGGGCCTTCGCGCAGCATCGGATTGAGGCGCGTGGCAGGCGCCAGCAGCAACAGCGCCGCGACCGCGTGCAGCACGCCGAGGCCGAGCGACGGCAGCGGGCCGGGCAGCGTGCCCAAACTGGCGAGGATGTCCGCGTACACCACGCCGAAGAACAGGCCCATCACGAAGTGCCAGACGAGCCCTATTGCCAGCGCCCGCTCGCCGGGCGGCGAGAAGAAGGTGCCCAGAAACTGGCCCCAGTCGAGCGTCATCCAGCCGACGCGGCGACAGAAGTACCAGAAACCGGTCATCGCCAGCGCGCCGACGAGACCGCCCAACAGCGCCGGGCCCCAGGCGAAATACAGCGCGAACATCGCGTCCTCCCCAACGTTCTCGCTTCCATTCTGGTTTTGCGGCGCGCCTGCCACAAGACACGCTTCTCCGGTAAAATGGTCGCAGAACAGGAGGTTCCGCATCGTGCTCAAGATCAACCACCCCGGCGCCATCGTGCGCGAACGGGAAAAGAAGCTCAACAACTGGGAGAACGTCAAGACGACGCGCTACGCGAACGGCGTCGAGCTCCAGATTCTCGTGGGCTACTTGCCGCACGGCAATCTGCAATCCGCCATTTCGGCCAATCGCCCGCTCACGCTGAGCAAGGAAGGCCAGGATCTCGTCGTCGCCTTCGGCGACGCGGCCGCGCCGCTTCTGGACTTCACGACCGGCGATCGCCTCACGAGCGAGACGCCCAGCGCGGTGGTGCTGGACGCCTGCGGCTTCGTGCCGACGGCCAAGGTCGCCGTGAAGAAGGACGGTCAGGAAGCCAAGCTGAACGAGGAGAACGGCAACCTGGTCGCCAAGTTCGACGACGGCACCGAGGTGAGCCTGCATCCCCACGGCGGCCACGCCCACGTCGAGGCCAAGCAGGGCGAGAAGAACGTCAAGACCTTCTACAACGGCAAGGACAACACGCTCTACGTCTTCGGCGAGACGCTGTAGTCCACCGGGTCTGAATCCAAGCGAAGGGCCCCCGCCGACAACCGGCGGGGGCCCTTCGCTTGTCTCGTTACTGCTGGGGCTCCAGCACGAAGTTGCCGGTGAAGTCGCAGATGGCGGCCTGGCCCTTCGTCACGGTGACGATCTGCGAGCGCGCCACGTCGCCAGGCTTGCTCGCGGACACGACGATCTGAATGCCCGCCGGCACGCCGTCGACGCGGAAGCTGCCGTCGGCGGCGGTCGTCGCTTGCTGGCTGAACGGCACCGCGCCGTCCGCCGAGCTCACGACCACCGTCGCGTTCGCCACGGCCCCATGCGTGTCGTCGACCGTGCCGACGACCGAGCCCTTGTCCGTGAGCGGATTCGCCGAAGGCGCCGGCGTGGGCGTCGCGGCGGTCGTCGGTGTCGGCGTGGGCGTCGGCGCCGGCGTCGAGGTCGGCGCGGGGGTGGCCGCAGGCGGCGTCGGCGTGGGGGCGTTGCCGCTCACCTGGCTCGTGCCGTCCGAGAGCACCGTGACGTTCTGGCTGCCCATCACGAAGCCGCCGTCCTTGTTTTGCAGCGTCACGCTGATCGTGTAGACGCCAGCCTTGGCGGGCGGCGTCCAGGACACTACGGCGCCCGTGTTCGAGGAGATCGTGCCGCCCGTGGCGGACCAGTTGTACTGCAGCACCTCATGGTTCGGATCGTAGGCCACGACCGTGAAGGTGATCGCCTGGCCCTGCTGCACCTGGTTGGTGGGATTCGCCGTGAAGCTCTGAATCACCGGATTGCTCGCGCCGGGGCCGTTGACGATCGTCGGCGACGGATCCGAGTAATCGCCGCCGTCCCAGCCGCTGTGGTCCGGCACGTCGCCGCCCACGACCGTCACGTCGGGCGTGTCGATGCCCGCGCCGGTCGCGTCGACCAGTTTCACGTCGCAGCCGGACAACAATCCGGTGATGAGCAACAGGCCAATCAGGGCACGGCGCTTGAACATCGAACTTCTCCTTATCGAGTCGGGTGGCGAGCACATTGGTTCCGTGTGCATGACGAAGCCGCCTCATCCCTTGTTCCATTGCTACGCAAAAAGTTCTCCGCCCGGCCGCGCATGGTATGATCGATTGAGGCCGCCAGGACGCATGGCGGCTTGTTTTGGAGCCCCATGCGCAAACATCCCTCAGCCGCCCCACCGATCATCTACGGCATCGCGTTGATCCTCGTGACCGTGGTGTTGGTAATCTTCTGGAACATCGCGCTCGTCACGGACTGGTTCCGCGGGCTCACGACGAACGGGGCGGGCACCTGGATCTTCCTGGCGAGCGGCTATCTGCTCTTTCTCGCCGTCATCGTCGGGCTGATCCTGTTCATCATCTCGCTCGCGCGACAGATTCGCATGAACCAGCGCCAGCAGAACTTCATCGACGCCGTCACGCACGAGCTCAAGAGCCCGCTGACCTCGCTCAAGCTGCACCTCGAGACGATGCGCATGCGCGAGCTGCCGCCCGAGATGCGCGAGCGGTTCACGAGCCTGATGCTCGCGGACGTCGAACGCCTGAACGGCTTGATCGATCACGTGCTCGAAGCCGCGCGGGTCGATCACAAGCGTCGCGAGGCGGCGTTCGAGGAGATCGAGTTGGTGCCCTTGCTCGAGGCGGCGATCGCCGTCGCGCGCACGCGCCACAATTTGCCGCCCGAGGCGATTCGCCTCGAGGCCGAGCCGCGGACGATCAAGACCGATCGCATCGGCCTGGAGCTGGTGCTGTTCAATCTGCTCGACAACGCCATCAAGTACTCGCGCGACACGGTCGACGTCACCGTGAGCTTGCAGAGCGCGCCCGACGGCGACGTGCGCATCGCCGTTCGCGACTCCGGCGTCGGCATTCCCCGCCAGCAGCTCAAGCGGGTGTTCCAGCGCTTCTATCGCATCGGCAACGAGATGACGCGCACGCGCCGCGGCACGGGCCTCGGCCTGTTCATCGTCAAGGAGACGCTGCGACGCCTGAAAGGCACGATCCGCGCCGACAGTCCGGGCGAGAACCTGGGCAGCACCTTCACGCTCACGCTTCCGGGAGGCACGCTTGGCTAAACTGCTGCTGGTCGAGGACGAGGAGCACATCGCGAACGGCCTCAAGTTCAACCTCGAGCTCGAGGGCCACGAGGTCACCTGGCTGCACGACGGATCGACCGCGCGCGAGGCGCTGATCGATCGCGGCGAGCGGTACGATCTCGTGATTCTCGACATCATGCTGCCCGGCATGAGCGGGCTGGACCTGTGCCGCGCGTTGCGCAAAGTGGAGAACTACACGCCGGTGCTGATGCTCACGGCCCGGCAGTACGACAAGGACAAGGTCCACGGGCTGCAGATGGGCGCGGACGACTACGTCACCAAGCCCTTCAACCTCGAAGAGCTGCTCGCGCGGGCGGACGGGCTGCTGCGGCGCCAGCGCTGGGCCGGCACGGCGCGGCCCGAGGAGGACGTGCTGCGCTTTCGCGACGTGACGATCAACTTCACGACGTGCGAGGTGCACGTGGGCGATCGCGAGGTGAAGCTCACGCCGATCGAGATGATGGTCATGAAGCTCTTCAAGGAGCATGAAGGCCACGTGCTCACGCGCGAAGATCTGCTGAAAGACGCCTGGGGCACCGACGCCCCCATCACCACGCGCACGGTCGACAACTTCATCATGCGCTTGCGCAAGCTCTTCGAGCTCGACCCCGCCAATCCCGCGCACATCCTGTCCGTGCGCGGCCGAGGCTACAAGTTCGTGCGCGGCTGACGTCGGGCTCGACACCACGACCTGCCCATCCTAAAATGGGCCACCTCAAAGGAGAACGCATGATCACCGTCCCCGTCACGGCCCTCGTGACCGCCATTCTCGCCCTCTTCGGCGTCAAGCCGACCCCATGGCTGATCGGCGGCGTGCTCATCGTCGTGAAGGTGCTCGTCGCACTGGGCGTCTTCAAGCTCTTCTCCGGCTCCTTCAAGCGCAAGCCGAAGCTGCAACCCGCGCCTCAGCCCGACACGGAACCGCAGGCGTCCACCGAAGAAGCCTGACCCCTCGCCTCCGAGGACGCACCTCGTTATGCGGCCTCGTTCTCGGGTATTCTGCTCCCAGCCGAACACAGGCGTTCGGGGGTTGGAAAGTGAGGATCCGAGGATGCATCCCCAGTGGATAGACTACGCCGTCATGGCGATTTACGCCGCGTTCGTCGTGGGCATCGGCTTCGCGCTCAAGCGCGGCGTCAAGGACTCGAAGGACTTCTTCCTGGCGGGAAAGCGCATCCCCGGCTGGATCACGGGCCTGGCCTTCCTATCGGCCAACCTCGGCGCGCTCGAGGTCATGGGCATGGCCGCCAACGGCGCCAAGTACGGCATTCTCACGAACCACTTCTACTGGGTCGGCGCGATTCCGGCGATGGTCTTCGTCGGCGTCTTCATGATGCCGTTCTACTACGGCTCGAAGGCCCGCAGCGTGCCGGAGTACCTCAAGCTGCGCTTCGATGAGAAGACGCGCGGCTTGAACGCCGTCTCCTTCGCCGCGATGACCGTGCTCGCCTCCGGCATCAACATGTTCGCGATGGCGAAGGTCTTCAATTTGATCCTCGGCTGGAGCATGGACGCGAGCATTCTGGTCTCGGCGCTGGTCGTGCTCGCCTACACGGTGCTCGGCGGCCTCACGTCGAGCATCTACAACGAAGTGCTGCAGTTCTTTTTGATCGTCTTCGGCTTCGCGCCGCTCGTGATGATCGGCCTCAAGGACCTCGGCGGCTGGCAAGGGCTCGTCGCCAAGCTGCCGCCGGATCTCACGCACGCCTGGACCGGCCTGGGCAGCGCCTCACAGAACCCGATGGGCATCGAGTGGTTCGGCATGATCATGGGCCTCGGCTTCGTGCTCTCGTTCGGCTACTGGTGCACGGACTTCCTCGTCATTCAGCGCGCGATGGCCGCGCAGGACATGAATTCCGCGCGCCTGACGCCGCTGATCGCCGCGGTGCCCAAGATGCTCTTTCCTTTCCTCGTGATCACGCCGGGCCTCATCGCGATGGCCCTCACGCTGCATCCGGTCGCCGGCGCGGCGCCGTTGCTGCCCAAGCTGGCCGACGGCAGCTACGACTACAACAATGCGTTGCCGATGCTGCTCTCGCACTATTACCCCACCGGCATGCTGGGGCTCGGGCTGACGGCCTTGCTGGCCTCGTTCATGTCCGGCATGGCCGGCAACGTGACGGCCTTCAACACGGTCTGGACCTACGACATCTACCAGGCCTACATCAAGAAGGACGCGCCGGACGCCCACTACCTCTGGATGGGGCGCGCCGCGACGATCGGCGGCGTGCTGATCTCGATCGGCGCCGCCTATATCGCGATGCACTTCGCGAACATCATGGATTACTTGCAGTTGCTGTTCTCGTTCTTCAACGCGCCGCTCTTCGCGACGTTCCTGCTCGGCATGTTCTGGAAGCGCACGACGGGCCACGGGGCGTTCTGGGGGCTCGTCGCCGGCATTCTCGCCGCGATGGGCCACTACGGCCTCGTGCAGGCGCATGCGCTGCACTACGGCTCGGACATGGCCGCGAACTTCTACGGGGCGATCGCCGCGTTCGTGAGCTGCACGCTCGTCACGATGGGCGTGAGCCTCGCGACGAAGCCGAAAGAGGAAGCCGAGCTCGCGGGCCTGGTCTACAGCCTGACGCCCAAGCCGTCCAGCGCGGACCAGGTCTGGTACCGCCGCCCCGCCGTGCTCGCCTCGATCGTGCTGACCGTGACGATCGCGCTCAATCTGATTTATCGCTAGGAGGCACCCATGCTCGATTTGCGCATGCCCATCGGCATCCTGTTCTCCGGGCTCGGAGCGCTGCTCGCGGCCTACGGCCTCGTGAGCAATCCGGCGATGTACCAGATCTCGCTCGGCTACAACCTCAATTTGCTCTGGGGCGGCTGCATGCTGGTCTTCGGCGTCGCCATGTTCGCCTGGCAGAAGCTCGATCCGGTCGATGAAGCGCCGCGCGAGGAGCTGAGCACGATTGTGCCCGGCGAGGCGCAAAACAGTCCGCTGTAGTCCACTGCCGACATTCGAAACTCTCGGGGGTGCCAGGAAATCCTGGCACCCCCGAGAGCAGGCATGAGGTAGGAGGGAGGTGGGCCACCTTTTGGGCGGCTCCGGTGGAAGCGGTTCGGGCGAGAGACCGCAGCGTCTCGACCGTGCTTCTGTTATACATGAAGCCCGCACCACACGGCACGATCCATTTAGACGATGACTTTTATACGAAGCGACGTTAACCTGCTAAGACGAACTGGTCAGGTCATTCCGCCGTGCAGCTCGGCTTTCGCCTGATCCATGACGCGCTGCAATCGCGCACGCCCGAAATCGTCGACCGTCGGGGCGTTCTCGACCGGCGCGAAGACCTCGCCGTACCAGGCCGCATCCGTCACGGCGCGGCGCCAGTCCGACAGCTCGTCCCACTCGCCGTCGTTCAAGCCGAGCAGAAAACGCGCGCGGAACGGATCGACTTGCTCGAACTCCCAGACCGTCACCCGCAGATCCTGGCCGGAGCCGCTGTCGAAGTAGGCCTTGCCCGTCGAATCCGCGTCCACGTCCGTGTAGATGTCGTAGCGCTGAATCAGATCCTGCGCGTCGCGCATCCAGGCGTCGTACTGCGCCTTGCCCTTGGCGCTGAGCGCGTAAGACGCGTGCTTCGTGTCGATCTCGGTGAACCCCTGGCGTTCCGCCGCCGCGAGCAGATCAGCGATGTCCAGATTGTCCTTCGT